>JBFIDQ010000324.1:0-2802 GCA_041603795.1 Chlamydiales bacterium | reverse complement strand
CCTTTTAGGCGACCAGGTGAACGCGACTGATGCCTAAATTATGAAAGACGCCGATTACCCTGCAAGTCTAACAAAACCCTGGCTCTTTTCGGTCCTGGTTTGCTACGCTTCTTTTACACTGAGAGTCAATATGTTTGCGTTCATACGAGGAAAACTCCACAGCACCACGAACACCGCAGCTGTAGTAGAGGCGGGAGGTCTTGGCTACGAGATTCATCTCCCAGCTTCTCTCCTTGCGACCCTGCAAGATGAGCAAGAGGAAGTTTTTTTTCACCTTAGCATGATTGTTCGAGAAACTTCCCACACTCTCTATGGTTTCGAGAATCCGCAGCAAAAAGAGCTCTTCGAGGTGCTTTTGGGTGTCTCCGGTATCGGACCCAAAACAGCCCTTCATTTGGTGGGAAATATGTCGATTGATGCGTTTCAAGAGGCGATTCGCTCCAATGATCTTGCATTGATCTGCAAGGTACCTGGCATTGGAAAAAAGACAGCACAGAGGCTAATGCTGGATATCAAGGACAAGATTCCGGCTCTTGCGTCACGCGACCTCAATATTGCGGGCGCGACACCTGATCCGGCGAATCGCCTAACACGCGACGCCATGGGTGCTCTGATCAACCTCGGATACACCCAAAGTGTTTCGCAGGGAGCGCTTAAGCAGGCGCTCAAGGATCAACCTGACCCGCCGAATCTACCTGCATTGATCACGGCTGCCCTGCAACACATCTAGCGACAAAGAACGGAGCAAATGGGGCAGACTGCGGGGTCATGCTGTTTGGCCGGACAATATTCACGTGCAAAATGGATCATCTGCAGGTGCAGCTTGCTCCATTTTTTCTTGGGAAAGAGTCGCTTGAGATCAGCTTCCGTCTTCTCCACATTCTTTCCGTCACTTAGCCCCCATCGCTTCGCGCAGCGATGGATGTGGGTATCAACGGCTAGTGCAGGTTTGCCAAAAGCTTGCGACATCACGACAGAGGCCGTTTTGTGTCCCACTCCTGGAAGAGCTTCTAGTCCCTCAAAATTACTTGGAACCTCACCAGCGTGTAGGGCTAGGAGTTGCTGCGACAACGACTTAATATTTTTTGCCTTGGTAGGAGCTAAGCCACAACTCTGCACGGCGAGACGTATCGCTTCAACATCGAGGATTGCCATCGATTGCGGTGTGTTGGCCAGGGCAAAAAGCGCAGGCGTCACTTTATTGACTCGCTCATCAGTGCATTGAGCGGAAAGCAAGACGGCCACAAGAAGAGTAAAGGGGTCCTGGTGATCCAAAGAAATAGGAGGATCGGGATATAGATCGTCGAGTACCCGCTGGATGTGCGCTGCGCGCTCTTGCTTATTCATTTTCCGATACAGAACCGTGAGAAAATGGAGGAAAGTATTTCCTCGGTTATGTCCTGTCCAATTATTGAACCAAGGGCGTCGAGAGCCGAACGGGCGTCAATGACAAGAAATTCGGGCGAAATATGTTCTTGTAGACCCCGGATCAACCGCTGCACACTGTCGCTCGCCTCAACAAGGGCCTCTTTGTGTCGCAGAGAGGTAACGAGAATCTCCTCTTTTGAGGGAGGTCCCTTGCCCCAGATGACGCGAGAAATCTCCTCCTTGAGGGTATCGAGTCCAGCCCCTTCCTTAGCGGATAGGGTGACCTGGTGAGGGTGTGCCCACTCTTTTTTCTCCGCTTGAGAAAGGTCGTATTTGTTCCATACAACAATGGAGCGCTCGGCATCCAGATTACTGAGAAGGCTCTTCTCCTCATGGGAGAGAACCGTGCGACTCGCATCTAGAACCACAAGAACCAGATCGGCCTTGTCCATAGCTTCATGGGAGCGGCGGATTCCCTCTTGCTCAACGAGCTCACTTGTCTCTCGAATCCCAGCTGTATCTATCAAACGAATATGAAGATCACCCAATCTAAGGTCGTCCTCAAGCAGGTCACGTGTCGTCCCCTCGACATGTGTCACGATGGCGCGCTCACGCTGAAGTAGAGCATTCATAAGTGATGACTTGCCCACATTTGGCGCGCCCATCAGAGCAAGCGCTACCCCCTCCTGAATCATACGTCCATCATGAAAAGTGGAAACCAAACGATTGATTGAAGCATCTAAATTCTCAAGATTGGCGCAAAGTTCGCTCTCACTTGTGAATTCGAGTCCCTCCTCGGGAAAATCTACCCAAGCTTCCAGGATCGCCGTAAGGTCGGTTAGCACTCTTTGAAAAGTGAGAACCTTTTTGGAAAGGGCCCCCTCCAGTTGATCCTGCGCGGCTGTTAGCGCAAGTTCGTTTTTTGCCCCGATCAGGGACTGCACCGCTTCTGCCTGAGCAAGATCAATACGGCCATTCATATAAGCGCGATAGGTGAATTCACCTGGCCTCGCAGCGCGCACGCCCGTTGCCAAAACAACCTCTAGCACTCGACGTGAGACCAAGCTGCCGCCGTGGCACTGGATTTCTACCGTATCCTCGCCCGTATACGATCGTTCCCCGAGGAGCACAAGACAGAGTCCGTCATCGACCCGCATGCCCTCCGCATCTTGCACCCACCCGTAGTGGGCCGTGTGCGTGGCATAGGTAGAAACCGGACCTGAAAAGATGCGATCAGCAGAAGCAATTGCCCCCTTGCCTGAAATACGAACAATTGCCACGCCCCCTTCACCAGGAGCCGTCGCCAAAGCCGCTATTGTCTCATCCACTAAATCGTTCATCATCAACTATTTGTACTCATATGATAGAAAAATAGAATAGCAGGTTTGCTCGAATCGATCAATCGGAACGTAGAAGGCGAGCAGGGCACCAGGG
>JBFIDQ010000323.1:0-2807 GCA_041603795.1 Chlamydiales bacterium | reverse complement strand
TTAGCTATACCCCGCGCGGCCATGGACTTTGATTTTTCAGCTAAAGATTTTCGAGCCTGGCGTAGCGTGAAGATCTTAGCAGACTCTAGTGAGTCGGTGAGATCGAGCGCCTAGCCCGGCCCGAAAAGATCAGCTGAAAAGTCAAAGTCTATGGCCGCGCGGGGTATAAGAAGCAGCGACGCAGTGAGATTCATTTCATTCGGAGAATAATCGAGACCCGATACGGAGTAGAGTAGCTCCTTCCTCGATGGCGATGGGGTAATCAGATGACATCCCCATGGAGAGATGTGGGAGGCGTGGATCGATTTCTTCTTTGAGTTGGCGGAGGTCGGAAAAACAGCGGCGAATTTGCTCCGAATCGGAGGTTGACGGCGCCATGGTCATGAGCCCGAGAACCTTGATGCCGGCTAGAGTCTTTATCGTCCGATAACACGATCGTAGATCATGTGGGGAAAATCCGTGTTTGGTGGACTCACCAGACGTGTTCACTTGGAGCAGGCAGTTAGTGGTCACTCCCATTTCCTGACTCACAGCAGCAATGCGCTGGGCCAGCTGTAGGCTATCGACGGAGTGAATCAGGGCAAACTTTCCCACGACCTTCCGTACTTTTTTTGTCTGCAGCGTTCCGATCAGGTGCCACGCAATGCCCTCTGGCGCTTCTTGCTGCTTCTCTAGGGCTTCCTGGATGCGATTCTCGCCGAAGTCTTGGCATCCAGCGTCCAGGGTTGGTCGAACATGATCCAATGGGTGATTTTTTGTGACGGCCACGAGGGTGATTTCTGATGGATCGCGCCCAGCTGCTTTGCCAAGGGTTGCAATTTCCTTCTTCAGCTCAAGATAGCGTGCGGCAACGTCCATGGCTACATCAAGTCGGCTTTTGGCTTACCTAAGATTTCGGCAAGCAGAATAGCCTCTTTCTTCGACTTAAGGCCCCCAATGAGATCACCCACTCTTGTGGAGCCCGCCTCCGTCTTCTGCACGTCCCAAACGGCATCGTGGGGTGAATCCTTATAACGATCACTAAAAGTACTCTTTCCAAGTTGAGCATCAACGGCCAAATCGAGATGTTGATCAATAATTTTTGACCCCTTCTGGCGGCCCTCGATCTCACTTTCATACTCGTAGTAATCAGCTACCTGCCTCGACGTGGGCTCTGCACGCACTACTACGGGCTTGGGAGGTGGCGGCTTTATTTTGGGAGCCGGCGGCGGGACGATTGGTTCCTCTGCTTCCAGCTCAAGTGATTGCAACAACTCCTTAAGAAGGAGTTGTTGCTCCTGCTCTTGCTCCTGATACTTCTCCGGATGCGCCTCACGATCCTTGCGCTCACGCCGCCTTATAATGGAGCTGGCGATGAGCGCAACGAAAGCAATAATGAACGGAATAAAGTCTTCGATTCTCATTACTTCTTCTTATTGTCACTATCTTTGGAGTCTTCCTTGGCAATCGACGAACGCATGTCTGTATCCGCGCCGATGTTACGAATCCTCTGGTAATCCATGATCCCTAGATTTCCGCTTCGGAAGGCCTCGGCCATAGCTTCTGGCACTTTTGCCTCGGCCTTTACGAGTCCCGCACGCTGCTTTTGCACCTCGGCGATGTTCTCCCGCTCAATGGCTACGGCCATTGCGCGGCGTTCCTCCGCCTTGGCTTGAGCGATCCGCTTATCGGATTCCGCACGATCAGCCCGTAGACGCGCTCCAATGTTGTCCCCTACCGTGATATCCGCAATATCGATGGAAAGAATCTGGAACGCCGTTTGTGCGTCGAGTCCCTTTCCCAGCACCAGCTGTGAGATACGTTGCGGCGACTCGAGAACTGCCCTGTGATCATCTGCCGATCCAATTGCAGAGACAATTCCTTCGCCCACGCGAGCAATGATTGTTTCTTCTGTTGCACCACCAACGAGCTGCTCAATGTTGGTCCGTACGGTAACACGTGCCCGCACCTTCAGCTGGATTCCATCCTTCGCCACCGCTGAGATATACGTGCGCGGATCCGGATCCGGAACGTCGATTACCTTAGGATAGACCGAAGTTTTTACGGCTTCCAGAACATCACGTCCCGCAAGGTCGATCGCAGTAGCCCGCTGCCACGTTAGAGGGATATTCGCCTTATCCGCTGCAACCATCGCCTGAACAACGTCCTGCACATGTCCACGCGCCATGAAGTGCGTCTCTAGGTCAGCAACGGTCACGCTTTTGAGTCCGGCCTTATAGGCCATGATACGAGCATTTACGATCAAACTGGCAGGAATCTTCCGTAGGCTCATGCCAATGATATTAATGAGGGAAATCGGCGTACCCGATACAAAGGCCTGAAACCATAAGGCAATGAATTTGCCGATGATTCCCAGGCCGATGAGCGCGACGACCGCTAGAATAATGATAAGGAAAGAAAATTCCGATGTAAGGTTCACGATGTTTCCTATTGTTGTGTTTGTTTCACTGTAAGGTAAGCTCCCTTCGTGGCCACAACCTCCACCTCAACGCCCTTGTTGAGGTAGCCCGATTGCGATACGCCCTGGTAGCGGGAGCCGTCGATAATAATGTGTCCTGATGGCGACATATTGGTGGCAACTGTCCCTTTTTTACCAACCAACTCCTTGTCATAGCTATGAGAGCGGTATCCCTCTTGGTCAGCATCGAGATAGATAGTGTTGTCAGAACCTTTAGCTTTGATCCGCCAAAGCGCAAGCTTAATGACGCCTGCGACCCCAGCAATTGTAACCGCGATGAACAGAATCACTTGTGCCATGTCACCAGCGGTCTGTGCGAAGAAAAAGATGCTTGCGATCACGATGAGCG
>JBFIDQ010000322.1:0-2821 GCA_041603795.1 Chlamydiales bacterium | reverse complement strand
GTCGCTCCAGGGGGTAGCATGTGCTCAATCCAGCTAAATCGATCCAGCTGCACAGCCTGATCAATGAAATTTCTCGACAGCGGCAACTGCCTAAGAGATGCACAATCGAATGGAGCATATGAGTGACGTCTAAATCTCTCTTTACTATTTAAAGAGACAAGCAAAGCGAGCTGCTGCAGTTTGCAGGACGAGTAACTCATCAAAAAACGCATTTCAAAGGAGCGACCCTTAGGGGTGTCCGGTAAGCAGTCAAGTGGATACCGCCCCGACTCATCTTTCTGGAGCGCCAATTCCGGGCACTCCCGCAATAACCAAAGGGCGAGATCATCATGGCCCCGTTCAATAGCTACATGCAGTGGGTTTTCCTGTTGTGAGCCTAACAAAGCCAACCAAAATTCGCGCCCCAAATGCTCAAATCTCCGAATCATCTCCTGCAGATTTCCCTGCTTGCACAGCCTAAAAACCGAAAGATAAACGCTACCTGTGGGGAGCCGCGGTTCAGATTGAATGCGTGTTTGAGCAAGGCGAGTGATAGGACCCTCGTCTTTAATGCGAACAAATTTGGGGTTATGTTTAAGCAAGGCGTTTGCCTGATCAGATGGAAGCTGATCGAACCAGGAGAGGGGTGATGAAGAGGCTGAAGTGGGAATTGCAGTCATATTAAAATAAATATTTTTATTTAAAGCGTTAGCGAATCAATCTGTCACAGAGAGATAATTGCTAACGCCGTTTTGCTGCAAGAAAAAAAACCTGCTCAGAAGGGAACAATTCCCGCTTCAGACTCAAGTTTATTGGGTTCAATCCGACACCTAAGGTAAGAACCTAAATTGTCATAAGCTAGGAGTGGGAGATGTCGATAAGCGGGAGCGGTGCGACAGGTGGGGTACCTAAATATCTTGACCTTCCGGCCCCTGAAGTAAGGGGTTCTAGTCAGATAGTGAGTAAAAAATTGCCAGGGGATGAGGCCAATAAGTTAAAGGAAAAGGCCAACAAGCTCGCGCAAAAGCTTTTCGGGAAAGGCGACGTATGCAAGGTGACACAAAGCAGAGACAAAGTGAACTATCGTATTTATTTTAACCGAGACGATGTTCCGAAAAAATGGCGCACGCAGGTAGGGTTTCCTCCTGAGACCCCGAAAGTCGCCAAAGCCGTGCTACAACCAACGGAGAGGGCCTCCCTTACAGAGAGTCAGGTAAAGCAGCTGCGATCACTAATTAGTCAATATGCAAACTGGTCGGACCTCAAGGGTAAAAATGAGATTGTGTCGGAAGTGCAGGGCATTAATTCCAACCTAATCACCGGAGGCGTGTTTACCTATACTCTTAAGCTTAATGAGGCTAAGAATGAGGTGAAGGTCAGCCTTGAACCAACGATGTACGATCCAGAAGCTAAAGAGAAGCCGGAACCCTTTGTCCTAAATCAGAGTCAAGTTCAAAAGCTTACCTCTCTTTTACAGCCTAAATCCAAGTAGTACGCTCACTAGAGCCGGAGTTTTTTTTCTCGTCGATCACAAGCTATTCGAGCTGCCGCAAGGGTTTCTCAAGCACTTGCAGATTGAGATGCCTCTTTAGCGGACTAAGTTGCGCATACACTCTGAATCTCGGGGTCGATTTTGGCACGTAGCGGGCGTACCCATTTTGTAAAGCTGGAGGGTTTTAGGCTGTACTGATGGATCAAATGAACGACCTTCTCCACTGGAATAAACTCCTCCCAGTCGAGTCGGAGGACTCTAACACCTGCGCCCTCCATCTCCACGATGAACTGCTCATAGTTCTCTTGCAGCATACGGAGATAATCCAAATCGATGGCCACCTCCATTCCCCGACCCCGCGCATGGATACGCTTATATGCTGTTTCTGGGTCGCAATCGAGATAAAGGAGAATCTGAGGATAGACGAGCTCTTTGAGTACCATGTTGTCAAACAGATCGAGATAGCAATTGTAGTCGAGATCCGAAATGAGCTTATCCGGGTGATTATTTAGCATTCGCGCAAAGATCGTATCCTCCCAAATCGTTCGATCCTGAACGACCCCAGGAATTTTCCCCAGACTGATACGTGCGACGAATTCTCGGTGCTGACGAAAGCGGTGATTGAGGAGCCACACCTGCATCATTGCCCCGTACTGCTTCATGTCGCCGTAGAAAGACTCCAAGTAGGGGTTGCCATTGACTTCCTCGAGAATGGATTCAAAGCCAAGGGCCTTAGAAAGCTCAAGTGTAAGAGTTGATTTTCCAACTCCGATGGTCCCTGCAATTCCGATGTACCCCTCAGCAAACATGATGGCCCCCTCTATGGCGAATCAAAACCAGCAATGTAGCAGGGTCCACATTTTCTCGAAAGCCACAGAATGGTTTCTCTTGACAATCGCTGTCTCTCTTACGCATAAGATAACTTTGATCTTCAAGGAGTTGATGCATGCGCCCGTTGTATTTCATGTTAGCAGTCATGATCGCTAGTCAGTCGGCCCAGGCGGGCGACTTTTCCGACATTGAAATGGTGGAAGTTGGCGGGGGTGCTGGATTTGCTGTAGGGCCTGCGGACGCATCGCCAGACAACTTTAAGATTGTTCCCATCTTTTTTCGTTTTGGATTCCTACTCAACGACTGGTTAGATATCGATAATCATTCGGGAGACTTGCAGCTAGCTGTGGAGCCCTTCGCGAATGTTATTCTAGATCCCGACACCGGAATTTGTGTGGGACTCACTCTGTTTTTCCACTACAGCTACCCTGTTTGCGATAGTTTTGATTGGTACGCTGAAGTTGGATCTGGCCCGTGCTACTTTAGCGTGGACACCGCCGAGCAAGGAAGTGGAGGGTT
>JBFIDQ010000321.1:0-2850 GCA_041603795.1 Chlamydiales bacterium | reverse complement strand
CCATTTTGACTCTCCACCCGAACCTGTGCCAGTGGGGTCGCCACCTTGAATCATGAACTCAGGAATCACACGATGAAAAATGATACCGTTATAGTATTCCTTGCTCGCAAGCTCGGTAATGTTCTCTACTGCCTTTGGCGCAACCTCAGGCATGAGTTGTACCTCAATATTGCCTTGGCTGGTTTCAAAAACAAGAATAGGTTTAGTGGTCATAGGTTGGGGCTCCTCTGCTGGGAGAGCTACCTGTAACATAAGTAAGGCACAAATTAGACCGAAATAGCCACGCATAGTCATCTCCTGGTTAAATAAAAGAGTCAAGTATACAGCAGGTTGCATCTTCGATCAAGCCTCCCCCAAATTCGCAGGGCAACTGACATTAACAAGAATATTTGAACCACAGAGAGCACAGAGAGCACCGAGAGATTATTTTCGCCCCTATTTTGAAGTGTCTCCTAGGGTTTGCGTCCTAAAATGAGCCTCATCAAAAGAATAAAGAATCTCTCGGAGCGCTCTGTGTTCTCTGTGGTTCAAATATTCTTGTTAATGTCAGGTGCCCTGCCAAATTCGGGCGTGACCAGGAATAAGATTTATCTCCTCCTGGTCACGCCCCTTGGTCCCTACAAGCTGGAAAATCTCTGGGCAACTAGAGTCGCAACAACGCCCACTAAGCCTGCAAGAAGTAGAGTGCTGGAGGTGCCTAGGTATCCCCCGGCGATGGTATTGCACCTAGTTTGTGTGGCATTCAACTCCTGGGGAGAGACCGGTGTGAGTAGCTGTATGACTGGATCCGCTCCTCTTGATGTCCTACCGCTGTGGGTGTAGAGACATTTTGGACCAGCTTCAGCAACTTTAAGAGCAGCCGCGATCTTTAGTAGCTCCCCACGCACAGGCCCATCCGATGCACGTTCGCCTTGCAACATTTTTTCGATTTCAGAAACGGGTACCCATCGGGCGGCTTCAACCTCTTCTTCTTGTTTGGTGAGCTTGTCCAGATGGGACACCTCAAAGCCAAACACTTCGTTTGAGTCTGCGACTTGCTCTGGCCAAGGAGGGCTTTGGCGAAAGGTCGGCCAATCCACATGCCCAACCGAGAATGCTTGATTGGCCGGGATATCCAGGCCAACTTCTTCGCGAAGTTCTCTTGAGGCTGCGTCAACAGGTCTTTCGCCCCGGTGCATTTCTACGGATCCGGTGACCGTTTTCCAGCCCTTTATGCCCGAGCGATCGCCTTCTTTAATGCATAAAACATGAGTGATCGCGCGCGTCACAGGATCTCGCCTCATGGGGATGGCCGAGACTCCGGTAGAGAGGCTGCGGTAGGCAGGAACGTTGCATGCCGCTGGTGCATGCCCTCGAAGACATTTTAAATAGGAGGACGTCCCTGTTTTGGGATTGGTGAACCTGTGAGCAAAACCTAGCTCGGACAGCCTATGTTGAAAGTCAGGAGCTTGTTTTGATAGGTCTGCTGTTCGAATCGACAAAAAGTACGCGTGCTTGTTGTTCTTCTGTTGCTGTATCACGTCCGAGGCAAGTCCATCCAGAAAGGTGCCAGGGAGCGGATGATTACGGAAATCGAGGTGTAGTGCCCCATAGGGCAAAGGGTGCGTAGTCATAAGATGATTCCTTTTTGTTAAATTCTTATGGAAGCCGCAAAGTTTAACTCCAGCAATTATTGAGGGCAAGGAACTTCCGGCTGCTGGGTAAAATTTGACGCAAAAAGAGTGTGATCAATTTCGGATGTCAGGCATAGTCCTCTTTCTTCTTCGGAAAAAAAAGGTTCGTGAAGAAGCATTTTTACTGCAAATAACTGAGGAGCATTTCTGATGATAGGTCATTGTTTTGTAACAGTCGTAATGGTTGCACTTAGCGTATCTTCGATCGCCCGCTGTTCGTTGCCGACTTCGGCTCGAGAAGTGAATCTTGATATCGACCAGGTCTTGGAAAAATATAGCAACAATGTTTCTTCGACCCCTGAGTATTCAGGAGAGGTTTTAAATCTTGTTCCTAAAAAAATCGGCCTGGAAGCTCGTCAGGAGCTTGTTGTTGAGGATATTCATACAATATGGGATCAAGATAAATTTTTGCGTCCTCGAGTCCCTGCGAAGATTGGAGCCGTAAAAGATCATGAGGCCTTTGCACGGTGGGGCGTTCCACGCTGCATTCATCTGCCTATTAAAATTCCGGGCACAGACCTACGTATCCCAAAAGAATATGGACAATTTGCCGAGGTGCTCCAGAAAATTCTAGACCATGAGTATTCCGCCAATCCACATTTTAGCGAATACTATGCCTATTTGACCGTGGATCAGAGTTTCATTCCCAGACAGTCCTACCAGAGAGTTCCGGGCCCTCATGTCGATGGCATTCCGCGCGATCGCGATCATCCCAACACCGTTGTGGATCACGCTTATCTCGTGACCAATGCCATTCCCACGACGTTTTATGTGCAGTCGTTTGACATGAGCAAATATGACCTGAACAAGGATCATTTTTTTGCGATACTTAGAGCTTTATCGGATGAACGTCAAACCATTTCGGTTAAGCCTCATGAAATCAACCTGATGAATGCCTATTCGGTGCATACCCCGTCTACAACCAAGGAAGATGTCGAACGGACCTTTCTTAGGTTGGAGTTTTCCGTGTTGGAATTCGATCGAGAGGGGAACTCGATCAACTCTGCATTTGCTGCTGATCCGGAGCTCCCAGATTACCCCTTTCAGTACGTTCCGAGACCGATCCCCGAGCACCTGACATTGCCTGCCAATATCTTCGATGAGATTCCGGTTTCGAGCACGTTTTATTCGTTCGCCTCTCTAGACCAATTCGGCAGGGAGCGTCTACTTAAGGCTG
>JBFIDQ010000320.1:0-2854 GCA_041603795.1 Chlamydiales bacterium | reverse complement strand
AGGGGTTTGCGCGCAACTGTCATCCTGGTCAATGATTGAATTCATAGAGACCGAATAGATAAACGCAGTCAAGACCCGCTAGAAAGCCAGATTATCGTTGCAAACCGGAGAGAGTTCATAGATAACTGTTAAAGCACGCGAGGATATCGAGTGGCTAAGAAGAAAAAAGATGATATGGATGCACTGCTTTTTGTAGATACAAATATCCTCTTAGATTTTTACAGGGATAGAAAATCAGATATAAGCATGAAGTTTCTCGAACAAATAGAAGCGTGCAAAGATAGGCTTATTCTCGGCTCTCAGGTTGAGATGGAATACAAGAAGAATAGGCAGCATGTAATTCTCGAAAGCTTAGGCAAATTCGGGGCACCCGATTGGGGGAAATTAAGTGCTCCAGCGCTTCTGTCTGAAACCCAAGCGGCAGGCATGATCGAGAAGCACCGCAAGGAGCTGATAAAGCAGCAGAAAATAGTTACTGAGAAAATTCAGAATATTCTCGAAAAGCCCAGCACCCAAGATGAAGTATATAAAGTGCTGCAGAGAGTTTTTAAGCATAACAGCCCGTACAACCTTGATCGTGAAGACAAAAGAAGGTTCGCGATTCGTAGACTGGCACGAAAAAGGTTTTTCCTAGGGTATCCTCCAAGGAAAAAGAACGATACGTCCTATGGCGATGCAATTAACTGGGAGTGGCTCGTTCAATGTTCCATTGAGAGCGGAAAGGATGTGGTAATTGTCACCCGTGACAGTGATTATGGGGTTGTATACAAAAACAAGTCGTACATTAATGACTGGCTATCCCAGGAATTTAAGCAGCGTGTTAGCCAAAAAAGAAAGCTCATATTAACGGCAAGCTTGTCAGAAGGTTTGAAAATCGTCCACGCAAAAGTAACAAAAGAAATGGAAGAGGCTGAACAGCTGATGTTGTCAGAGATTTTGTCACGACCCAGAACTTTAGATGATATTGAGCCTGAGCAAGATGTGCTTTAACAAGGTGCTGCTAGGGACAAATCTACGCTTCGCTTCGATTTGCCCCAGAGCACGGCGTTAGCGTAAAAGAGGCGTCGGGGATAATGGATGAAGAAAACTTCTCATTTCAAGGGGAGGTGGAATTTTCGGGTGGCCGAGCCGCGCAGTGTGCAGCAACCATTCGATACCAACAGTGGAATCCGGAAAAGCTCTCAGTAGATTTGCTTTGGCTTGGCGACGATGATGCAAGGCGCGAAGGGGCTCGAGTTTTACAATACTTGGGTGTGAATCACCTTTGGGTGCATAGCCGAGATTCTTACCATTTGCCTACTGAATTGTTAGGGATCACTGGAGCAAGCTCCCAGAGCGCGGGCGCTACCATTCATAGTTCACGAATTAGTGTTTCCGCCGTACAAATTGGAATTACTAAAGCGCAGCTCAGCGAAGATAAAAAGCTCAATGTCACCGTTCGCCTCCAGCCGAGTGGTATCTTATGCTTACCGGCGATACACAATCAAATGTTTACCGGAGAAGTGATAATTGAGCCAGTGGAAACAGGCACTGTTGAGATAGACGTGGCGGGAGGTAAGCTTGAGGCAAGAGAGACCTACGAATACAACAAACATGAACAGCACGGCGATAACGTAACAGATCGCATTCAACGCGCGACAATTCTCGGTAAGATTGAGGTTAATAAAGAAAATACGCTCTGGGATGCTCATGAACGACTGAAGGACGAACTGCGTATTGTGTGTTCTGCATTGTCACTGTGCTATCGACAAACAGTGGATTTCTATGAAATCGAATATTTAGACCTCGACGATGATTCTACTCGTCGTTCGATATTTCGTCGTAAGTGGCCAAAATGTAAGAAAAAGCTGTCCGGTGATGAACTTATTAACACGAGGTCGCTGATAAATGGTGGGCTACAAAGACTAATTGACGGCATCGGGTCGTTAGATCGCAGCGAGGATATACACAGAGCAATCCGGTTCTTAGCAACTTCATACGAAGAAACCGCAGAAATAGCGTATTTCATGGCGTTCTCCGCAATGGAAACTATAGTTTCATGCTGTCTGGATAAAGCAGGTGAGTTTATTACTGGATCATCGAAATGGAAAACAATTGAACGAACTCTCAAAGAAGCCATACAAACTGGGCTTGACAGTGAATTTCATGAACCCTTGATTGGTAGGCTGCCAGAGCTTAAACGGCAAGCACTGACTGTCCGAATAGAAACCGCCTGCAAAAAATTTCATCCTAAGACGGATGACCTATGGTCAACTCTCTCGTTTGAAGATGGCGTACGAAGGGCAGCAAGTATTCGTAACGGGTTGTTTCATTCTGCAAATGCAACACATGACTCTACTCTTGTGTTTGATTTGATCCGTATTAGGCATTTCAGTGAACGCTTGTTGCTGAAACTTGTTGGGTGGAAAGACGAAGATATTTGGGTGTGGTACGACCAGCAGTTGAAATGGGTGAATTCAAATGATCGTTAACAATGCCATGCACAATGACGCCAAACTCTCCGCTACGCTCCGAGTTTGCGGCCTGTGATGGCTGACGTTATGAGTAAATTAAATGAGCACTAAAGGTGGCTGCGTCTGCAACAATATTGAAGTCACCTGGGATGTCTCAGATTGAAAATCAAGGGGTCACGCCACTTGATTGAACATTGCCAATGTTACGACGTCTTTCAGTGCCGCTCGGTAGTCGGTAGTCGATAATCGGTAGTCGATAATCGGTATCCGTTTTAATCGGTTTGATGTTCATAGGGTTACCCCCGCGTGCTTCCTAATAAAATCAAACGGGGCGGGAAACGGGTCACTCTCGGCTATCGCCCGGGCCAGTTGCTCGAGCTTTCCGGTCTCACCTTCTCCCT
>JBFIDQ010000319.1:0-2878 GCA_041603795.1 Chlamydiales bacterium | reverse complement strand
TGCTTCGAGGCGTGGTTCGTGAGCATCGCTCACTCGGATGAACAGCTGGCGTATACCCGAAAGCGACTAACCAGCGTCGCCGTTTAGCCCTTTTCAGCCATCCATCAAAGGAGCCGCCCTGGCCATGCTCCCTTGATGGATCGAGATTGTGGCATTAAGCAAATTGGTTAACTTTTCCAGCAATTAAGCGGGCGCTTTTATCCATGGTTGCTTGTAGCTCTGCTTGAATCGCACACTGTTGGACAAATTCAAAGGGGAGTCTAACAGCTCGTTGCACGGCAGCAACGGGTCTCGTCGGGCGAGTGCCGGGTCGGTTCCAGTTAATTGGTGGTGGGTTCTGAGGCTGGATTCTTGGCTGGGCATGTTTAAAGCAGGCGCCTGTTGCTGGAATGACTAGCAAATAGGGCTGTGCAACAAAGTACTCTCGTAAACCGTTGTGGCGATATTCAGTTGCATCGACATGGGCGGGGGCAAAACTCATCGGAAACTCCTCGTTTGGTAGATCATGAGACCTTATAGGGAGGTGACATTTTATTGCGCAAGCGAAATGGTGCTTGCGAATATCACACTTCTATTGGTACGTTGAGCGATTATTTTTTTATCCTACAATGGAGGAATGAACATGATGCGCACTTTGAATTTTCTGCTCCTAACACTGTTCTGCACGTCACTATCGGCGAATACGCGAACAGGTACCTTGATCGACTGCTTTAAGATGGTCGACGAAACGGGACGGCGCGATCACTGTATTTTTACAGTGGCCGATGATACGTATCCCGCCGGTGAAGGGTGGACTCTCAAGACTTCTTGGTTTCGGCCGAGCAACACGGATGAGGCCCTGGCACGACTTGAGGCAGGTGACGAATACACTCTTAGAGCCAACTATGGCGACTACTACCTGGAGGTGCCAGCCAAAGGGGTCTCAGTGGCAGTGGAGAAGCGATTCCTACACGACGGGCAGCTTCGCTTTTTTGAGGGAAGCTTTGAAGCGCCCATTCGTCGCGACTGCTATGTAATGATTCGCCCTCCAGAGGGAGAACTAGAAAGGGAATTGTTTTTGGGACAGCCTAGCGCTTTTTTCTGGTGGAATAAAATTAACCTGGATAGCTGGGAAGTGGGCAATCGAATCATTTACGTTTCTCAGATCGACAACGGTCAATTTGGTTTGATGAATCTTGATCAGGACGAAATTAAGTTCTGTGAACGTGTTGGCACGATGCATAGCTGTCAGCTTTCTGGTTTAGACACTTACGCTAAATCACTTGTTCTTTGGATGGATGAATGGACCATATTCCCCGAATATTGGGACCAGGCAAGCCAATGGATGGGACCTGTCTGGGTGACCCCCCTCGATCCAAGCTATCCGGGTCAGGCCGCTCTTCTTTACAACCCGGAGCGCAATGAATTTGTCTATGGATGGCGGAAAGCCCTTCTGTAGGTTCTTTGGCAGCCCGCATGCCGCGGGCTGCATTTTTTTTTAATAAATCCCTTTGATTCGATTCGCTAAATTTCCCAAGAAACGAGGGACTATGCGATAATTTTCCCACTATGAAAGCTAAAACCTACAAAGTCGCATCTCTGGGATGTCGCACCAATCAGTATGAGGGTCAGGCGTATCAGAATCAGCTGGAGGCCCTTGGCTATCAACCGGCTGCATCTGATGAGTCGGCTGAGATTTGTATTGTCAATACTTGCACGGTGACGCACTCTGCTGACAGTAGCAGTCGACATCGCATACGGCAGATGCGCAGGGAGAACCCTGATGCGAAGGTGGTGGTCACAGGCTGTATGTCCGATGTAGCGTCGGATTTAGCGGAAGCCGATTTGATCGTTGACAACCTGAAGAAGGAGGAGCTCATTGCAAAGCTCTTTCCTGATCTCGAAAGTCTGCCTGAGTTTGCGATCAACCGTTTTGATGCCCATACGCGTGCCTTTGTGAAGGTCCAAGACGGCTGTAACTCTTACTGTACTTACTGCATCATTCCCTATGTGAGAGGGCGCTCCCGCTCAAGGGGGATGGAGGAAATCCTTAAGGAGGTGCGTGATCTCGTCACCCACGGGTACAAGGAGATTGTGCTCACCGGAATTAACATTGGTGATTTCGATGGCGATGGCAAAACCTTGGCTGAGCTTGTCGGTGCCGTCGACCAGGTAGATGGTGTCGAGAGGATACGTGTCTCCTCGATTGATCCTGATGAGATTGACGAGCCTCTTGCCGAGGCAATCTTGGGTGGCAAGAAGACCTGTAAGTCGATGCACATCGTGTTGCAGGCCGGATCTAACGTCGTTTTAAAGCGAATGAACCGCAAATATACTCGCCAGATTTTTCTTGATACGGTCCAGAAGCTAACTCATCAATGTCCGGATTTTACGGTGACGACGGATATCATTGTCGGTTTTCCAGGGGAAACGGATCGCGACTTCGAGGAAACCCTGGAGGTGATGAACGAGGTGCAGTTTGCCAAAGTCCACATGTTTCCCTATAGCGACCGCGCACGTACACGCGCCAATCTATACCCCAATAAGATCGCAGATGCCGTCAAGCGCGAGCGCAAGCAGCGCCTACTGCGCATCGCAGAGCGGCAGGCGCATGCGTTGCAAGAGCGGTTTATCGGACGTAAAATGTCGGTGCTCACGGAGGCGATAGAAGGTGATTTGATCACCGGCCATACAGATAATTTTCTTCCTGTTTTGCTGCCAGCCAATGGACTCCAACCCAATGAGCTCATTGACGTTCATCTTACGGCCAATAGCCCCAAAGGGTTGCTGGCTTCCGGTGTGTAGGCCAGGTAATTTGGTTTAAGAAAAATATTTTCAACGCAGAGACGGGAAGGTCGCAGAGGCACGCAGAGGGAGCTTCACAGCTATCCAGAATCTG
>JBFIDQ010000318.1:0-2882 GCA_041603795.1 Chlamydiales bacterium | reverse complement strand
CAGGGTGATGATTCACCAGCCGATGGGTGGCATTCAGGGCTCTTCGGCAGATGTGAAGATCCAAGCGGAAGAAATGGCAAAGATGAAGGAACGTCTGGAGAAGATCATGGCGTTTCACTCGGGACAGTCGGTAGAGAAAATTCGAGCGGACTCCGATCGCGATTTCTTCATGAGCCCTGAGGAGGCGATCGAATATGGTCTCATCGACCAGGTAGCTGAAGCGCAAACAGTGAAAAATCCGGAGCCAGCAGGCGCTGGCGCATCGTAACGCAACTAGGGGCAATCCAATATGGGCCGTAACAAGACTTTTACCTCGAAAGAGGTCGCCAACTGTTCTTTCTGTGGAAGGACTGAGGACGTCGTTGAGAAGCTCATATCAGGGCCAAACGTCTATATTTGTGACAAATGCGTGCGACTCTGCGGGGGAATTCTCGAAAAGAAGCCTACGACTGGGGAAATCAACATCCTCAAGCCTAAGGAAGTTAAGGCGCGGCTCGATGAGTACCTCATAGGCCAGGATCGCGCAAAACGTGTGATCTCGGTAGGCGTTTACAACCACTACCGCAGAATCCGCGCGCTCGCTGCGGACGCGGAAATCGAATACAATAAGTCCAATGTGCTCATGCTTGGCCCAACGGGTTCTGGCAAGACGCTCATGGCGAAAACACTCGCGCGCATCCTCGATGTGCCCTTTACGATCTGTGATGCGACCACGCTTACTGAGGCTGGGTACGTCGGAGAGGACGTAGAAAACATCATTTTGCGTCTAGTGCAGGCAGCTGACTACGATATCCCCCGCGCGGAGCAGGGCATTATCTACATCGATGAGATCGATAAGATCGGTCGGACCACTTCCAATGTTTCGATTACTCGCGACGTGAGTGGCGAGGGAGTGCAGCAAGCGCTTCTCAAGATTGTTGAAGGGACGGTTGCTAATGTTCCGCCGAAAGGAGGACGCAAGCATCCCAACCAGGAATACATCAAGGTCAACACGGAAAACATCCTCTTTATTGCGGGGGGTGCTTTTGTTGGACTCGATGCCGTCGTGGCGAAGCGACTAGGTCGGGATATCATTGGCTTCGGCAGCGAGGGCAGCAAAGGGACGACAGAAGAAGATAAGAACGTACTCTTGGCAAAGACCGAGCCGGAAGATCTTATTCATTTTGGTATGATTCCGGAATTCATAGGCCGCTTTAGCAACATCGTGAACTGCAATGAGCTCCGCAAACAAGACCTCATTGAGATCCTGACACAGCCAAAGAATGCGATCGTGTCGCAGTACAGTGCGATGTTCCAGGAGGAGGGGGTAAAGCTCAATATGAGCGAAGAATTCCTTACTGCCGTGGCACAAAAGGCACTCGACATGGGCACGGGCGCCCGCGCCCTACGCTCCATCATGGAAAAGGCGATCAACGACCTCATGTTTGAGGTTCCGTCTGATAATACGATCATTGAAATCGATCTCCCACCGGGTGTCGTTACAGGTGAAGACGAGCCAATCATCAAACGCTCTACTGCGACCCCCAATGATGAGGCCCGCAGCAAGAAAAAGACTGAAAAAATCGCTTAAGAATAGATATCTATCGCAAGTGCTAACGGTTTTACTGCCGATTTCGCACGCTTGTCCCGCGGTGCCGTTTGCGGTAGGTAGCAGCAATGGCGACAAAGGAAGCCAGCAGAGCGTAGGTACCTGGTTCTGGTATCGGGACTACTACTGCTGAAACACCATTTAAGTACGGGGTGGCAATAAGGCCGCTCGTCTCCGCGGTCCAGGTCACTCCGCCATCGCTGGTGTGGTAAGCACCGTAATTGCCGACGGCAAAGCCGGTGGACGCATCGACGAAAGAGACGCTCTTAAGAAGCGGGGTAACTGCAAGCCCACTCGTCTCCGCGGTCCAGCTTACACCACCGTCACTGCTAAAGTAAGCGCCGAACACACCGACGGCGAAACCGTTCGACGCGTCGACAAAGTCGACGTCGGTTAGGCGGGGGCTGCCAATAAGGCCACTCGTCTCCGCCGTCCAGCTCATACCGCCATCGGTGCTAAAGTAAGCGCTGTAAAAGCCAACGGCGAAGCCGTTCGACGCATCGATGAAGTCGACGCCGTAAAGGAACGGGCGAGCAATAAGCCCGCTCATCTCCGCGGTCCAGGTCACTCCGCCATCGGTCGTGTGGTAGGCACCGTAATTGCCGACGGTGAAGCCCGTCGATGCATTCACAAAAGAGACGTCCTTTAGCCTTGGAGTGCTGGACAGCCCAGTGGTCTGTGCAGTCCAGCTCATACCGCCGTCAGTGGTGAAGTTGGCGTTGTAGGGCCCTACACCAAAGCCATTTGACGTGTCGACAAAGTCGACGCCGATAGGATTCGGGATGCTCGCCCCCGTGATCCAATTCACACCGCCATCGCTGGTGGAATAAGTGGCGTAAAAGCCAACAGCGAAGCCGTTCAACGGGTCGACGAGGTCGACGTCCCGAAGAAAAGGAGCGGCGATAAGTCCACTGGTCTCTGCGGTCCAGGTCACACCGCCGTCCGTGCTGAAGTAAGCACCCGTTTCCCCGACGGCGATGACACGGGTCGCCGCCTCTGCGGCCTGCGGCCCTAGGACCATTAGGCCCACAGCTGCGCCAACTAATTGGACGCCAGCGATTCGCTTCTTTTTCTTTGCCAAGCCTGCCTTTTGGCCGCCCAACCCCTTATAATCCAAAAAAAACATACAACAATCCTTTTTGTAAATTATTTTAACTAATCTATATTTTCGTTCCTAAAGCAATGCGGTAGAGTCGATTCCAATGATGTCCTCTAAACGTTATTATAATAATTACAATAATAATTTGTCAAATTTCCGAAAACCCCACCAATAAAACGCTGAAACGCTTATCCT
>JBFIDQ010000317.1:0-2947 GCA_041603795.1 Chlamydiales bacterium | reverse complement strand
GGGAAATTCGCTCCGCACCCATTTTGTAGAGCTGGCCTTAACATCCCGGAGCATCGCGGTGTACCTATCGAGTAGGGATAACTCGACAAGAAGGTGTACATGATCTGGCATCCCACCAATCTCGAGGAGGCGTCCGCCATACTTGCGCACAATTCCCCCCATATAGGCGTACAATGGGTCTTGCACCTCCGGAGTGATCATCGGTTCTCTGCCTTTTGTCGACCAGATCTCGTGAAAAAAATGGATTCGGTAAGAGTGAGTTATACGACACCTCCGCAGCTTAAATGCACTAGTGAGAAACGAGTATGGCACGGACGCCTTATTGTTGTAGAGGTGGCGCCTCTACCGGGGCGCGGGGTTTTATTTCGCTGTACCCCGAGCTGCCTCGCTATCGCTCGTTGCACGGGGCTTGCCTCTGTCGTGGCTACCGCCACGTGGGCATAGTCATTGCTGATTCCTTAATCCCAGTGCCTCAAATTCCGAATGCGCTCTATCTAGGGCTAAATACAAACAGAGATCGTCAGCCCAAGGCAAAGCGTCTCCGGTACCAATTCCCTTGGCTTTGGCTACTCAGTTCCAGCTATTGAAATAGGCCTTTGATTTTTTCGCCTTGTTCGTCAGTCAAAGCATTTGGGGCGTCGATTTTGGAATAGATGTGCTCTTGGATAATAAAACGATTGGCCTTAGGGTCGTGAGTGATTCTGGACCATAGGTGGGCGATCTCTTTTTCGTTCTTCGTCTGATAGGAGGAGAGGTCAGAGGCTACGAAAAGAATCTCGCGATCAAGAAGCTGGTCGAGTCTTTTCTTGTAGTGCATCAGCAGCTTCTTTTTATTCGGATTGCTTAGCTCGATTTTCTTATCTTCAATCCGTTTCACTAGGGCTGTTAGCAGCTGAGGGCGGTTCGAGAGATAGGCTTTCTCAAATAGCGTGACGATCTCGTTTGGGGTAAGTTTGCCCCGATTTACTCGTGAGGAAATTTCCGTTTCGACAGATTCACAAAGCTCCTCGATGTCCGAGTAGTGAAACGCGTGCAGATGCTTTTGCAGTTGCTCAACACTTTCCCCTGTCCAATTGATTGACTCGCCTTTGGCGAACTGCGCAATAATTTCTAGGGAGTGGGTGCTTATTTCTTTGAGTTGGGTATTGTCTTCCTTGGTTTCAAAAAGTGCCCTAAAGAACATCGAGTGCTTGCATATGCTTTTTGGAATTTCCACGGATTCCAACGGGGGCCCAAAATGAAGCTGATCTGGCAGGGCCTCCAGTTGCGCATCACTAACCTCCTCAAGAATGCGTGCAGACCCTTCGCGGCATATTAATTTCATGTGCAACTCGTTAATATCTTCCATATGGGAAGCGATGTTCTCTATTGCTGCGAGTGCTTTCTTTTTCTTTGATCTCTGAAGGCCGTGGATCTTGATGCTATTGGTGGCTACGTCTTTGAATTTTTTAACCTCCACCCTGTCCAGTTTCCCCAACATTGCCAAAGTTGCTTGTTTTTCTCGCCCCGAGGCATGCGTTAAGGATTGCAGGTTCTCTTTTAGATTAATGGTAAACGAAGCCGTTCCCTCAAGGAATTTTGGTAGGTCGTCCTTGTTTTCAATGACAAGAGCCTGATCGTCGGGGCTTGAAAGTGAGTAGCGCAAATTGGATAGGGTTCCTAACAAGGGAGCTATTCCATATGACCCTCCAAAGGTGATCGCTAAGAAGGGCACTGTTCCCGCCGCTTGTCCGAGGGAAACCAGGACTACTACTGCAATGGTAATGGAAACTGCGATAACACCCACAATAATTACGACTGGCCAGAAATTTGCTTTTCGCCCAAGCCACCCAGCTTTATCAAATCCCGTTACCCGCGCGCCACCAGAGGCTTCGGTTTCAGCTCCTCCGATACGCAAGCCATTCATGCTTTTTTCAATGCCCTCGGCGATCTCTTGCGACACCTCCTTCTCTGCCGCTTTGGTAGCGGTTGTTACATCGTTTCCGATTGCGGCGGGTGCTAAATCATCTAGGCCTCGAATTGGGTCTACCATGTTACGACCTCCCCTTGCCAAAGAGTTGGAGTTTGTACGCGCGAGCGTCTTCCTCCATTTGGCGGTATTCGTGATTCTCCTTTGCTAGGCGAATGACCTCGTCTAGGGTCTCGGCCACCGCATCTCTTTCGCCTTTTCTGAGGAGGATAGGGACCATAAACAGCAGTGGCTCCGGGTTCGTTGGGTCGATAAACGCTGCACCAACGTAGGCTTTGAGGGCCGAATCGAATTCCTCCAGCTTGAAACAACAGTGAGCAAAAGAGAGCCAGCAGGATGGACGGGTGCAATCGTATTGCATAAGCCCCATGAAGTGCTCAGCCGCTTCTTTGTACTCCTTCACTTCGAAGTGGTGGTGAGCCGCCTCGTAGATCACCTGGTAGTCCTCATCGGACACCTCTAGAAGCTTCTGGATTAGGTTTCCCTTCAGCATCTCCTTTCCGAATTCTTCGGGAGGGATGTGCCAACTGTCGAGCTTCTCAACTAGCTTCTCTGAGTCAATGAATTTCTCCGTTACCGCGCTCTGTAGTTCTCGCTCAAATGTACTAAGTGTCGTAGTTATATTTGCCATGATACTCTCGGAGTTTCCTGTTCCTTATTTTATTTTATTTTATTTTATATGTCAAATTTATTATTTAATATTCATTTTGGTTAAATTGCTAGGTAATTATTCGAAATTAACAAAAAAAACGATTTTGCCAAACTTCAGGGACGAAGTTCCAACAGATGCTAGTCTACTGGCGTAAGCCCCTGGCATAATAAAATTGTACCCTTGAAAAGCACCCTTTTACGTGTAAGTTTTTGTGACGGAAACATGTAGTTTGTGCAGTGCGTGCTTTTTTGCTGCTGCCGCAGCAACGGCATTTAGCCCCGGCTGGAGGCGCAGCCGGAACCCGGGGTACGATTGCAGGAAGGAGT
>JBFIDQ010000316.1:0-2950 GCA_041603795.1 Chlamydiales bacterium | reverse complement strand
AGTGCTTGGCGTCCCCAACCCGATAGATCACCTCCGATCCATTACTTCCCCTCGCAACGATTCGATGATTTTCATAACCTACGCTAATTTTACCCATCAAGATAGAGCCTGTTGAGTCATAGGCTTCAATACGACTTAAGCGACCCACTCTATCGTAGAAATAGATAGATTTATTTCCAGTAGCTCGGGTAACCGAACCGAGTAGGTAGCATTTTACCTGATGGTGCCACGTGTAGATCCAGACTGCGCCAAGACCATCCACAACTTCAA
Organism: Chlamydiales bacterium; assembly: GCA_041603795.1. Lineage (GTDB taxonomy): Bacteria > Chlamydiota > Chlamydiia > Chlamydiales > JBFIDQ01 > JBFIDQ01. Next base: position 2,680 of record JBFIDQ010000316.1, on the reverse strand, counting down.
AGGCCGGCTTCCTCGTCTCCTTATAGCCCGGATGAAACTGAACCCTTGTGTTTTTAGGGTGACCGGCGCCTCCATCTGATGTCCAACCAGACTGGTAGAGCGTGGGCAAAACTCCACCCTCGCTCTTGCAACTTTTTCTATTCATTAAAAAAAAGGAGTTCGACCCTTCGCAACTATCCAGTCCAACAATGAAATGCTTTGAGTAACTAGCAACCTCTCGAATTCTTAGTGGCAAGTCGATTCCCACCCCAAAGCCAAGAGTGCCATACAAAGCGCGGTTATTTTCATAGGTCCGCACTAGCCTCAGCGGTTCTGGTCCATCGACCTCCAAATCGAGGCCGCTCTGAAAAAAATGGCCGCTTGCAACATTAACACATCCCGCCACAGAAAGGACTTCATCATGATGCGCAGAAAATTGGGGCACCTGTGAAAAGCTATCGCTAGCCTGAATTTCCGAGAATGCAAGTAAAAAGGAACACAGCAAAAGGACAGTTCGCATAGAAGGCCTCTATAAATTGTGAAGCATCCTAAAACAGGATTCCTTTTAAGCAAAAGAAAAACCCCTTTGACTCGTCAGAATTGAAGGGGTTGTGTGCCTGAAAGAAGAATCGAACCGCCGAACTTCGCACTATCAATGCGATACAAAAAAACGGAAAACACCCCTGTAATGGCATTCTATAGCCATAAGAGAATCACAAACGCTATGAAAGTGGGACTCTTGGGGGAATAAAGAACAATATTATGGCCACCCAAGCCTCATAAATCACGTAACAACACCCTCTAAAACAAAGCTATTCCGAAACATAACTTTTCCATATCCAAACCATCTTCCAGCTCAGCTCCCTAACTTCGCTCCCAGAAGAAATGTCGAAATGTCATGATTTTTGACAAAAAATATCCAATTTGCTATTATTATGTTAGGAGAATGACAGAAAACCAATTATTCAAGGTCTGTATGAACACCGAAATCATAGCCAAACGAGTTCGAGAAGAACGAGAGCGGCTAGACTGGAATCAAACCGAATTAGCTAAAAGGATGGGATGGCAAAGCCATGGTTCAGTGGTAGCCCTAGAAAAAGGAGAAAAGGGCGTTAAGGCGTGGGAGCTTCTTAAGCTCGCGAGTATTTTTAATTTGCCCATCGAGGCGTTGTATTCCGAAACAAAACAAGAACAACCAAGCGTGTTCTGGAGAGTTAGCCCTTCAAGAGATGGTGAATTGGCCCTGCATGAACGCAAAATACTCCAACACTGTGAAGACTACTCGCTGGTAAAAACTCTTGCGGGAGATGGCCTATTTGAGGTCTGCAAACTTCCTGCCATAGACTTGGACATAAACAAAGCAACTACGAAGTGGTCAGCCGAACTAGCCGAATCAATATGGGACTCCTTTCAACTAGGCCCCTACCCCGCCGCCACACTAGCCAACATATTGGAAAAACAATACGGGGTCCTCATCATTAGCCAAGCCCTTGATGAAGGCTCCGCTGCTTGCTGCCGAGAAAAGTCTAGTAGCTCAATAGTGGTCAATAGCCGAGAAGTGCCCTGGAGACAAAACTTCAGTTTAGCGCACGAACTGTTCCACCTGCTAACCTGGAACAATGAACTATTTGAGACAACCAAATCTAACAAGCGTATTCACAAGAAAAACGAGCAATTAGCAGAGGCTTTTGCTGCGGCATTGTTGATGCCTACAATCGCTGTTCGGCGTGACTTCGAAAATTATCCAAAGTCACATGCTGGCATTATTGCCATGGCCAGGGAATACCAGGTTTCTACACACGCTCTACTTATTCGCCTTTCACTGCTTGGATTGATTTCACGAAAGGCTATGGAAGAGACTCTTAAGGACCCGTCTTTTAAACACCTGGACAAAGAAAGCTTTAAGAAAGCCTTCGATTTGGCTCCAAAATTCGGTAATCGGTTTGTTAGACTCGCGTATTTAGCATACGAATCAGGCCGGCTCTCTAAAGCTCGGCTCGCTCGAATGTTTTACGTTAAACTAAGAGACGTTGATGCTTTTTTAACCTCGGAAGGCCTACCCTCAACTGAAGGCAAGACTCTTGAAGCAGATAATAACTGACGCAAACATCATTATTGACGCCCATAAAATGGGTTGCTGGAATGCCTTAGCAACAAAATACTCGCTCATTCTGCCAGGAATAGTAGTTGAAGAGGAGGCGTTTTATTTTGAGTCCGTTGACGGACTAAAACAACCTCTTTCTCCAAGCAGTTGGATAAAAAATGGCCAGGTGAAAAGAGTCGACGCTGAAATCGAAGACTACAAAATTCTGGAGACCCGTTTTTCGCCTAACTTCCTAAAGGGAATTGACGCTGGCGAAAGAGAGGCGCTAGCTATACTTGTAAGCCAAAACGACCAGCAAATATTTTTTACAACCTGTGATAGAGCCGCGGTAAAGGCACTTGGGGTACTACGAATGGGGAACAAAGGCGTATCCTTTGAGAGACTGGTCAACCAGCTACCTAATTCTTCTCAATGGAACAAAAAGCTGAGTCACCATCACCGTGAGCATTGGTTCACACAGGTAAGCGTCAAAGGAGCCCATCTTTTGCCTGATCTCCTCAGCTGATACCTTGTCGTCCATCAAACAACCGATGGAGGATCATATGTCCAAAGCGAATCTAGAGAAGAAACAACACTGGCAGGGGCGGATTGATGCCT
>JBFIDQ010000315.1:0-2993 GCA_041603795.1 Chlamydiales bacterium | reverse complement strand
GCGACCGGTCGAACATCTTTTTCCGTCAGTTCCACAGATGATGATACTCCACCGTTGTCTCCGCGTAAAACACAAGGAGGTAAAAAGAGAAAACGTAAATCCGGTGGCGCGTCTGGCGCTAGCCCCAAGGTCTCGCGGAGAACGGCTCCTGCCGACGCCCAATCCTTACGACTTGCACGCGCGGAATTGAATGCAGCCAAGGCGAGCGCAGCGGGTATACGCGATGAGCAGAGAAAAATCATAGCTGCGTTGAGGAAGACGGAGAATCTGAGCGATGATGAACTAATGACGCTAACCCTGCTTAGCGCTGTGAAGTTCAAGCAGATTCAGGAATTGCAGGAAGCCGAAGCCAAGCTTAATCAGAGGATAGATTCGATGCAGACTGCGGAAGCTGCACCCGAAGAGGGTGAGGAGATGCAGCAAGTGACCATTGTCCAGGATATTGTCGTAATACGTACGAAACGACAAAAATACCTCGATGAAAAGGCAATGGAATGGGAGCATGATTTTGACCCCAAGACCGATGAAAACGACGTCAGAGGAAATTCGTACGCTGAAATCATGTGGGACATGGCGCTGACTAATACACAGTCCGATGAAGATTCGCGCTCTGCACGCCGCAGAACGTTGGCGACTCCTCAATACCTCGAATGGATCACGCGTCTCGCCGCTAAGCGTGTCAATATGGTCAACTCGGGAGATGCCTATCTTCAAACGACCAATTACGCCAAGCGCATTCAAACGTCCAGGGATCGAATAAATGAGGCCTACAAAACAGCGGAGATCAGCGCCAGAAAGCTTTGGAAATCCGAAGGAAAAAAGACGGCCATTGAACTGGCCAAAAAAGAATACGAAAAAGACCTAACCTACGCCAAACGCGCTGGTGTTAGCGAGCATAATTGGCCACAGAAACTAGACTATGTGGGTGGATCAAGGAAAGTGATGTCTAAGAAAGAGTTCGATGAGAGTATGGAGTTGTATAATAAGACGGTACGAAAACGCCTCAAAAAACCTCAGACTGAGCAAGATCGTCTAAAGAGAGAAGAACCGATTCATCTGCCAAGTAGGGAAGGAGAACTCAAGCTACTTGAAACAACGCCAACGGACACATATGTAGATGTGCTCAAGGAAGATTTCATGTTCGAGAATACGAAGATTAACGAGAGTGACTTGGTCGTCCCGGACGAAGGCGCTTGGCATGACGCCACCATGGAAGATATCTTGGTTTACGAGGTCAACGTCCTGCTACATGCATTCCAACGGTTCTGGAATTACTCGATTTACGTAGAGTACGTTGAACCACATAAACAAAGGAAGGAAGGTACACGTTCTGGCAAGCCATCAGCGGAAGCGGTCAGGAGAGCACAAGAAATAGGCAAGGCTAGTGGTTCTGGGGAAATGGAGTCATCGCTCTCTGAGGAATCCGTCCCAGAGTCGGAGGATGAGTGGCATCGGCCGTATGATATCCCGACCATGGACCTCCTCATTGCGGAGTTTATGCCGGCCGTGCGTGGCATGCGCGAACTCCTTGATGCGATATCTCTCATTACGGAGTGGCCCAAGCGTCTGTACGTAAAGGATAGAGCTGCAGGGAAAAGAGGAAAGCTACCGGGAACGGAGGAAAGTTTTGAGCTATCCCCCCGCCTGTTCATGGCGGACTTTATTGTACGCAAAGCCACAGTCATCTACTACTCATCACGTGCCGTGCCAACGACACAAGAAATCGAGATTGTTGAAAAAGGGGATAAGACGATCGAAGATCTAATGATAGGTCTCGAACAACGCCTTAACAAAGCCAAAGATCTGACCTACGAAGACTACTGGGGACCACTCGATTGGGTGAGGCTGGCTGTACACAGTCAGCACCCGCTTCCTTACCTTGCAGGAATGCGGCTTGTTTCAGGTTCTCACTTTCTCGACTATGGTACGTCACTGCCAGCGGAGTCGGATGACAATTACCAGTACGCCGTTGCACTGGGGAAGAGAAATGGCTACAGACGTCTTCTCGCCGATTACCGTATCTACGAACCCCACCTTGACGCTGCATTAGAACGACTCGTTCGGGATAAAGATTTGGCATACGGGCCACGCATCACCGAAGCCATTCGACGCGCTAGGGCTGAACTTGGAGATGGGGAAAGGATGGATATGGTCCATACCAGGGCAGCCAGCATAGGCGTCGATGTTGCCGAAGAATACGTAGCGCGTCGTATGCCACCGATTCCGGGGCTTGGCCTTCGGCCTCGTCATTGGAAAGATGATCTTGGCGAAGAGCAAAAATATGAGGCACAAGCAGGCGAAGGCGGCGTACGTAGCGAATCGGGAGATGAATCGGAGTCGGGTGCAGCTCAAGCTGCAGCCATACCTCCTACGCAAGCTGCACATGGGAGTCGTCTCTCAGTCGAAGATGCAGTCGAGGCGTACGTGGCAGAAGCCCTCACGTCGATAAAGTCAAAGCCTGAAGGTTAGCGTGTACTGAATTGAAAACCTACTCGACACTTACCCCTTGGTTCATTTTGCGCGCTGTCTCTGGTTGACTGGTGGTACATAATAAAACCACCGTTCATCCATCTGTAGGCAGTGTACAGCCCAAAAACACCAACAAATTGGAGATGGGTGGAGGGACTGCTGGCGCATCGCCGTGGGCACTACCCGACGGCCTGCACAAGGAGTACGAGGCCATTCCTACGTGGATCAAGGTCCTTCTTGTGCTCAGCCACGTCGCCTTTCTGCCAGCGCTCGTTTACGCGGCACGCCGCTACGGCGAGCTCTTCGTCGTCACACTTGCCTACGTCTTAGGCATCACGGCGAGTACGTCTTACCACCTGTGCGCGTCGTGGGACGGCGGTTTTGCCGCTCACAACGCCGGCGGGTGGTGCTGGTTGCACCCTACGCTGCACCACGACATGGACTTGGTCTTCTCCCCGGCAATGGTGCTCGCCGCCCTGGCGCGTATTGTGCACGCGCTCGCGCCCGAGCGCGCCGCCTGGACG
>JBFIDQ010000314.1:0-3006 GCA_041603795.1 Chlamydiales bacterium | reverse complement strand
CCTGGCTCTGGATGATGACCTAGCTTCTGACTGAGTAACTGCGCCAGCGTGTCTGCTCCGCCGCCGTCAAGCTTTGTTTCGAATTGCTTGTTGAACTCTGCGATCGTCATTTCCCCTGGGAACGTCCGCTCAATCACCTTTCGCCGTTTTTTTGGACGGGTGCGTAACGAGCGGTCCACCTGACCAAATATTTCTACAAGAATGTCATCTAGAGTGAGGAGGCCGATTGCAGCACCTGCTTTGTCAAGAACGATCGCGACGCTTTGATTGTTGCGACGGAATTGCTTCAGCACTTGAATAGCGGGTGTGTCGCTTGTGATGAACCAGGGAGGGCGTGAGTGATCGCGTGCGCGGTGGTTGTCGGCAAACCGTAAGATGTCACTTGGAAAGGCAATCGCCACAATATTGCTGGGAGAGCGGTGGTAGATGGGAATATGTGGGTAGTAGGCATGACCAAGTAGGCGCCTCATCCTCCCTATGGTGCAGTTGGAAGGAATCATCTGCAAAATAGTGAGAGGCTCCATTACCTGCTTTGCGGTCTTACTGCGGAGAGAGAAGATATTCCCTACAATTCGAGAGAGGTCCTCCTCCCTTTCGGTCGCCTCCTCATCTTGCTCCTCTAGAACGCGCTGCAGCTCATCACGTGAGAGAAATCGCTCGCTGTCGTTGCCTCGACTTCCAATGAGTCGATTCACCACCTTTGATGTGATCCCCATGAGCCATACAAATGGAAAAAATAGCTTGCTACAGGCGTAGATGATCGGACTCCCGAGCATTGCCGTGTGCTCTGGATAGCGCCGTGCAGCGAACATAGGGGAGAGCTCCGCGATGATCATGACCACGAAGACTTGTGTGACCGGAGCTAGGTCAGGGGAAAAACCGATGGACTGGTAGAACTGTCGCGAGCACTCAGATCCGACCTGCACTGCGATATTGACGGCCAATAGGGTCGTTCCAAAAAGGCGCGAGGGGTGCTCTAGGAGTCCCTGAATCCAAATTGCTCGTTTTGTTCCTTTGGTGACTTGCCATTGCAGTCGGATCTTGTTGAAAGAGACAATGGCCATTTCCTGCATCGTAAAAAAGGCGTGAATGAAGACGCAAACCAAAGTGAGTAAAAACCAGTAGAGGGGGCTATCCATTTTCTCCCTCCTCGATCAGGCGTCGGATGTAGATCCGGCGTACGCGCTTGTTGTCAGCTGAGAGCACGTGAAACAGGAATTTATCCGTCAGATGATTCGTTCCGCTCTTGGGAATGTTCCCCAGTTGCTCGGTGAGCCATCCGCCAATTGTCACCACTTTGCTTGGACTCGCCAATGCGACCCCAAACAGCTCCTCAAAATCAGCTAGCTCGAATTTTCCGCTGGCGATGATGACGCCATCTCCCGCCTGGGTATACTTCTCGCCTTTGTCGCGACGGTCGATGATCTCCCCTACAACCTCCTCCACGAGGTCCTCTCGAGTGATGAGTCCGCTAATGGCGCCATACTCGTCGACAACAAGGGCAATGCGCTCGTTTTTTTCCTCGAACTGACGAAATAGGCTTTTTGCAGTGGTTGTTTCAGGGACAAAAAACGGTTTGCGTACGTACGGCTTGAGGTCGCGTGGCTCTCTTATTTTGTCGCGATGAAGAAGAAATTGCCGCACGCTGACGATGCCGACGACCTTGTCAAGTTCTCCATCACAGACTGGAATACGGGAGATTTCCTGCTCAACAAAGAAATAGTGAAGCTTTGTGATGGGTTTGTTGATGTCATAGAATTCTACCTCGTCCCTTGGACGCATTAGTTCCCTTGCCTGAGCATCTTGCATGCGGAGATAGCCCTCAATGAGCTCCGCCTCTTCCTCGTGAAGAACACCGCTCTCCTGCGAACTGGCAATCATATGCTGCAGCTCATCACGTCCCATCGCCTTTTCAGGTTTTAGGAAGAAAAAAAGGACCTGTGAAAGGACTCCCGTGAGAGCTGTGATGAAGCGGCGCACGGGGCCAACGACCTGCTGGATGATCTTGATGAGAGGAGCTGCCAGGAGGGCGATGCGGCTATTGTTTTGGATCGCAACGGATTTCGGAATCACCTCTCCAAAGATAAGAGTGAGTGCAAGGGGTACGCCGACCTTTAATCCCCACCCCGCCTCGTCTTGAAAAAGGTTACTCGAGATGTTTTGTGCGAGAATGTTCACGCTGATGTTGAGCATCAGGATGGTAACGAGTAGATTGCGGGGCTGGCTCAATAGCTCGGCTATGAGCTGACGGCGCTTGTCCCCATGGTGGTGATAGCCCTTAACCTTCATAGGGGAGAGCGAAAAGAGGGCTGTTTCCGAGGCGGAAAAGAATCCGGATAGGAGAACGAAGAAGAGAAGAAGGAAAATAAGTATTGCTTCGCTCAACTTTCACCTCCCACAAAAATAACCTTCATGTGGTCTCTTGGAATGAGTCCAAGCACCCTCATAAGTGTAAGTTCAATCCAGGCAGGATCATCCTGAGCGGCGATCTGCTCACGCAGCTCCACTTGTAACGTCCGAGCGGAGGAGGTGTCCTTTTGCAACGTGATAAGTTGCGTCTCCAAGGTAGCGATGCGTTCGTCTGTTGCAATCATGGCTCGCTCGTAGATGGCGTAGCAAACAAGAGTAAAAAGGAGTACCCACCAGGAGTGGATAAATATCTCTTCCAAAGTGGAACGTTTTTCTCGTGGATTCATGGGGTGGGGAGGAGTCCCAGCTGCCGCCTTGTGCTATTGTTTGGCTCAGTTTACGGGCGGAACTCATTGCTCGCAAGAGGGGGAAAAAAAGATTGTGTTGGGCTTGTCGAAAAAAGATTTTCTATATATGGTTCTAACTTCGACACACGGTCCTGGTTGATCACTTGGCAGCTCATATAATGCCCTAGTACATTGCCATGCCATGGACACAAAACGCCCGGTGGTCAGCCGCCCTGGGGTGGTAGAAGAGAGGGTGCCTCTTCTACCACCTCAGGCTTTTTTTTGTTTTGTATTTTATCAAGCAGCTCCT
>JBFIDQ010000313.1:0-3016 GCA_041603795.1 Chlamydiales bacterium | reverse complement strand
TGATATTGGATTTATTTATATAATGCAATTGCCCTGCGTCTTCTATACGCACACATGTCTCATACGATGCAATTGCCCTGGGTATTGGCTGCTATATATTGAAATCAAGGGACTATCTGCCTATGATTGCGTGATAACCGGACCATAGAAATAGCCCATGATCTATTGCGAGCTCCATGAAGTTTTTCCTAATCTAGCTGAGCGTGAGACGCGCAATATAACTGTTGCCTTTGAAACACCAGGTCTACCCCCGCCTGGAACCTACTACTTTCGCGAATTGTTCTGTGCGGATCCAACATGCGATTGCAATAGTGCGATGATCAATGTGTTCTACGAGAGTCCTGAAAAAACACACGTTGCAAGTACTCTCCGCTATTTTTGGAAGCCGCGAGAGTTCTACGAGGATTTGAACATGTTCTTTCCTGAGGAATGGACGATTCCAGGCGTCGCTACGGATCTGTTTAACGGGCTTGGAGAGGTGGTTCCTAATTTAGAGCACACGTTTAGACGCATGTGTCAAGGGCCGTGCTCTGATGCGACTGGAGAATGGCATGGAACCTAAGGCGAGCGAATTGAGAGACACTATCGAATGTTCAAAGATCACATCACAGGCAACGCATCAAAGTTCCTCACTCAACAGCCTGGAAGAAATGAACCATGTTCGTGTGGCTCAAGGAAAAAATACAAAAGATGTTGTAATGGGGCGGTCATATGAGAGAAAGAGAGTTGAAAGCTCAAATCTACCAGTTTCGGGTTGAACTTGCAGAGGTGAAACCCGCTGTTTGGAGACGCATTCTGGTGCGTGGAAATCAGTCGTTCTGGGGGCTCCATGTCGCCATTCAAGACGCAATGGGTTGGCTCGACTGTCACCTTCATGAATTTGAGATGATGGACCCAAAGACTTCGGAAGTAGTTCACTTCGGAATCCCTGACCCTGATGGCCAATTCCCCGAAGACTACGACGTTCTCCCTGGGTGGGAGGAAAATATTGCGCGCTATTTTTCCTTGGAAAATAGGACTGCAGAATACTCCTATGACTTCGGAGACGGCTGGACACACTCTGTAGAGCTGGAAAAAATCTTTCCCGCTGTGCCAAGGCGAAAATATCCAAAGTGTGTAGGAGGTGAAATGCGATGTCCACCAGAGGACGTGGGGGGACCATGGGGGTACTCCCGTTTTCTTGATGCCATTTTAGACTCCAGGCATCCAGAACACCAGGAGATGAAGCAATGGGCTGGTGGATCGTTCAGCCCTACGGGTTTTAATCCTGAACACGTGGTGTTTGACAATCCCGATGCCCGTTTGAAGTACGCCTTCGAGGATGACCCTCTTTACCTATGATCCCCCAACTAATCTGTCGAGATTTCCAACAGGATCGATTAGGTGCAAGAGAAAGGCAAGAACCGGTAATATTGGTGCGTTTCAATCCATCAAGAGAGTCTCGTCGGGGTTAAGATCAATGCATATCTATTCGCAGAAAATTGTTCGTTTTGTTCAGGAGGTGACGGCCGAAGTTAAGTCAGTTCTTAGAGACGAGGTACATCTAACGGTTAGTCGATCGGTATTCTGTGACCGGAAAAATCGGTATCGCTATCCGATTTCGGTTGTCGTTTTCAACGACCAATCCAAATTGGGATATTTCGATTCAGAGTTTTATGAGCTGGGCTTCCACGAATGTTTGATGAACGTCTCTAGGGAGCAGTTGAAGAATATTATTCGTCACGAAATTGCTCACTACATGATATTCATTGAGTTTGGAAATACCGTTCATTCTCACGGAATGGAGTTTCGTTCCTTTTGTCGGTCTATAGGATGGGGAGAAGAAGTCTTTCGGGCATCGACAACGCTTGAGGTGGTCGACTTCGTTCAGGAGGAATCTCGCGTACTTCGAAAAGTTAAGAAGCTAATGGCCCTATCATCCAGTAGTAACAGTCACGAAGCCGAGCAAGCGATGGTCAAGGCGCAGCAGTTGCTCCTTAGTCACAATATTAGCTCTTTGAACCTTGATGAAATCTCGCCTGATGGCGAGAAAATGGTCCTCAAAAGAATTCTTAGACAGGGAAAGAGGAGTGCCAAGATGCGGGCCATCGCGAGCATTCTCGGAACGTTTTTTGTTTCTGTAGTCTTTAGTCGCGCCGGCAACCAGACCCATCTTGAGATCCTTGGAACACCGACAAATGTTCAGATAGCTGGGTATGTATCTGATTTCCTACAGGCCGAGTTGGATTCCCTCTGGCTCAAAGCAAGAGAGGATTATCGTCTAAAGGGAGTAGTTGCGAAGAACTCATTTTACCTTGGGATAGCAAAGGGCTATTGTGACAAGATCAACAGGTTAACGAATGCCGCTTCACCGGACATCACCAACGCTCTTATGGTGATAGAAAACCAAATCGAAGAAGCAAGAAAAATGGCCTATAGTAGTCTGACGAACTCAACGAGTCAGTCGAGATTATGTCCTTTGTCTTCCGAGTTAGGAAAGCAGGCGGGAAATTCCCTTAGCATTAACCCTGCAGTAAGTAGCACCAATTCCGGCGAGCCACTTTTGATAGGGGGACCATAGCGACGAGAACAACGTTTCCGTTCAGTCGGCACACTGAACAGCGAAGCTAAAAATGGAGTGAGTAAATTATGGAAATGAAGCTGAGGCCGTTCGAAAAAGATGATGCAGAGCAGTGTGTAGAACTATTTTACGATACGATTCACTCTGTCAATGCTACCGATTATACGAAAGAGCAGCTTGATGCATGGGCTCCACCCGTGACAGAGGAGCTGAAGGAGAGGTTCCTCAATTTTCTCACGGCTAATATTTCGTACGTTGTCGAGCTTGATGCCAGTGTTGTGGGGTTTAGCGATCTAGATCGCAATGGCCACTACAATTGTCTCTTTGTGCATAGGGATTTTCAGGGCCAGGGAATTGGATCGAGGCTCTACCAGAAGCTTGAGCAGGAAGCCCTGAAGCTTTGTTTAAGGGAGCTCACAACCGAAGTAAGCATTACAGCAAGACCATTCTTTGAGG
>JBFIDQ010000312.1:0-3018 GCA_041603795.1 Chlamydiales bacterium | reverse complement strand
TGTAACGGGCCTTGAAACCTTCCCCCGTCTTCTTGCCTCTACAGAGGCTGGACACGTTAGACGCCTTGGGAGTTCAATCGTAGAACGCATAATGACCAATGGCGTTTCTGCGAAAATTACAGGAATTCTAGCTCTCGGCAACTACGTGTCAACAAATTCAACAGCGTGCGCCACAGGAACTGACGCCATTGTGCAGGGTTATCGCTGCATTCAAGACGGCACAGCCGAGCGAATGGTTTGCGGCTCCTCGGATTTGAATTCTCAGTATTCCTGGGCAGGATTTGATTCCATGCGAGTGCTCTCTTCGGCCTTCAATGACCAACCCGATCAAGCGTCCCGTCCCATGAGCGGCTCGGCCAGCGGATTTGTTCCCGGTGCTGGAGGAGGAGCGCTTGTTCTTGAAAGTTTGGAGCAGGCTCAAAAACGAGGAGCTCGTATCTATGCGGAAATTTGCGGTGCAACAAGCAACTCCGGTGGGCAACGAAACGGTGGCAGCATCACCGGCGCTAACGTCGATGGTATGATGCGATGCATTCAACGCGCAATACGCCTTGCGAAGGTCACGGGGCAGGATATCGACCTCATTGCAGGACACTTGTCGGGAACCCTCGGCGACCCCAAAGAAGTCCATGCCTGGGCCACTGCATTAGGCCGCTCCCCTAAAGATTTCCCCCTGATCATCTCAACCAAGTCCATGATCGGCCACACCCTAGCAGCGGCCGGTTCCATAGAAACGGTTGCGGCAGTACTCATGCTACATCACCAATTTGTTCACCCCTCCTTAAATGCAGAAGACCTACGCCCAGAAATTCAACCGTACGCCCAAAGCATTCCCTTAAAAACCCTTACGCCAAAGCGACTAGATATTGTGATCAAAGGGGGGTTTGGGTTTGGAGATGTCAATAGTTGCCTTGTTCTTAAACGCTGGAATGAAAAATCCTAACCTTATGGAGACAAAATGACTGATCAAGAAATTTTTGAAAAGATGACTGCGATCATCAAGCCTTTTGCAAAAGATGAAGAGGCGCTAAGCGCTCTATCGATGAGCTCACTTCTACTAGAAGATCTCAAGATAGATTCTGTTCGCCTTGTAGATGTGATTTTAGAGATGGAAACGCAGTTTTCTATTGAAATTGATAATGATGACATCGAAAAGATTCAAAAAATGAGCGACGCTGTTGCTGTCGTGAAAACAAAAAAATAGCCACTATATTCCTCACGGTCATAGCGCTTAAAATCAAGGACCTACCATAGTCTACTGCAAAAGAAAAGAATCAAACGCTATGACAATACGGAGCCTAAACAAACTGGGTTTTTCAAAATGAAGGAATCTGAACTTTCTGCCGGCAATGATCTTGTCGACTTAGCAAGTCCAGGCGCCCAGAAGAACTCCCTACATCCTAAATTTGACGAACGTGTTTTCACAAGCAAAGAGCGCCTTCTGATTTTAAAATCTTCGAACCCGCTTGTCACCCGATGGATGCTCTGGGCATGCAAGGAAAGCGCCTATAAACTACACAAAAGGTTTGACTCCTCCCTATATTTTTTACCGCCTAAGTTCGAATGCACCCTCTGCCAAGAGGGTTTAATACAGGTAACCTCTGATGCGCTTGAAAGTTGGGTAAAAATCACCCTTTTGGAAACGGCGTTGCATGCCATCGCAGTAAAGCACCCCCATCATTTTAAGGGAGTGACCGAACGTGTTTTCAAACTAAGTCCGAGACACTTACGCTCTCCATCAAGCGTTAGTAAAAAAACACGACTCTTTGCCCTGAGCACAATCGCACACGCTCTAAATATTAGTTTGAATCGACTCAGTCTGTGTCAAAAAACGAACAAGGTGCCTTGGTTAATCATTAATGGAACTGCCATAGGTGAAGAAAAACGACTCGTACCTATCTCATTTTCTCATCACGGCCGCTTCGCAGCATTCGCAACAGGAAAGATCACATGAATGACGTATGTATCACTGGAATAAGCTGGTGGGCCCCTGAGCACACGATCAGCAATAAAGAGCTGGTTGACTCCTATAATAGATCCGCTGAACTCAGAAATAAAGGCTCAACAGGTGAAGAGCTCCTTGATTTCTCAACTGAGGCCTTTATTCTAAAAGCCTCTGGCATTGCGAGTCGTCATGTCATTGAAAAGTCTGGCATTCTAGATCCAACTCGTCTGAAGCCAACTCTTCCCACGCGTCGTGCCAGTGAGCTCTCTTTGCAAGCAGAAATAAGTATTAAAGCGATCACTACCGCGTTAGAAAAAGCAAATAAAAAACCGGAGGAGGTCGATGGTCTGATCGTGTCATGTACGGCCATCCAACGAGCCTATCCATCTATTGCTATTGAAGTACAACATGCCATCGGAGCGCAAGGCTGGGCATATGACATGATGGTCGGATGCGGATCCGCAACATTTGCCTATTCAAATGCTTGCGACGCAATCAAATCGGGCTCGGCAAGCTGTATCGTTGTCGTTACGCCAGAAATCACCTCAGGATTTGCCAATTTCGCAAGTCGTGCTAGTCACTTCATTTTAGGGGACGGCTGCGCTGCTGCAGTGATTGAAGCGCGAAATACAGGATGGAAGGTTTTAGGCACGCGTCTACGCTCGCACTTTTCAAACAACATCCGTAATGATTTTGGCTACCTCAGTTGCTGCGAGGCGGAGGCCAGAGAGCCAGAGGAGTTGCTGTTTCATCAAAACGGACATGCCGTTATGAATGAAATCGCTCCGCTGGCAGCGCAACATATCGAAGACCACCTCAAAGAACTCGCTATTCCACTCGACAATATCTCCGCCTACTGGCTGCATCAAGCTAACGCTCGAATGAATCACTCTGTACTTAAACACCTCTTTGGAGAGGCTCCGGATGATGCGCTCGCACCGTCAATTATTGCCGAATATGGAAATGTTGCTTCAGCAGGTGCACCCATCGCCCTAGCGAAGTATGGAGATCGGCTAAACAAAGGTGATCTTGGAGTTCTATGTGCATTCGGAGCTGGCTACTCTATAGGAAGC
>JBFIDQ010000311.1:0-3040 GCA_041603795.1 Chlamydiales bacterium | reverse complement strand
GTCTTCCGTAAAAGAGCCGGTGTTGCTGCAGCGGACGCTTGGACACAAGCTCTATGTGTCTCCTCTGAAGGAATTACGTAAGCTCACCCTTTCATGGGAGCTTCCTGGGCGATTTGCGCGTCAGCTGGAAACGCAACCTGATGAACTGGTGGGGTATATTCTTGGGCACGAAGGCGACAATAGCCTGCTGGCTCAACTGAAAAGAGAGGGCTTGGCTGAAGGTTTGAGTGCAGGGGGAGGACCTCTAGGCCGCGACAACTTCACCTTTGAGATCAACATCACGCTAACGACCGATGGTCTGAAGTCCGTTGACACCGTTATAGAGCGTTGTTTCGAGGCCGTTGCACGCTTGCAAGGGGAGACGGTGCCGAGCTACCTCTTTGAAGAGATGCAGCAAATGCGACGCCTCAACTACCAGTACCAGCAGCGAAGCGATCCCTTCTACCTCGCCATGCGCCACGCGCGGCAGCTCATTCGCGAACCTCTAGCGACGTATCCGGAATATACTCTAATTCCACAGAAATATGACCGTGAGGCGACACAAGAAATCCTTTCCTTGTTAACCCCTAGACGCTGCCTCGTCACAATTGTTGGGAAGCAAAAAGCAACCGAAGTTATGACCAACCGAAGTGAACCGTGGTTGGGTGGCAAATATGAGCTGGAACCAATTCCTTCTGACCTACTTGAAAGGTGGAGCGCAATTGAGCCACATGCCAATATCGACCTTCCGCCGGCAAACCCTCTTATTCCCACAAGCCTTGCACTTCACTACAAGGGCAGTGCCAGCAGCGAGCAGCCGCTGCCTTCGCTCATTAGCAACAGTGATAAGGGTCTCGTCTACTATGCTCCGGACCAACAGTATTTAGTGCCTGAGAGCATCTGGGTCTTTGATATCCTGACTCCACTAATCGACCGTAACAATGCGGAGAGCTTGGTACTGGGTGATCTGTACGTAAAAGCCGTAGAGGAGCAGCTCAACCCTTTTGCCTACCGTGCGCTCCTAGCAGGACTCTCCTACGACATCGAACGTAAGGGCAATGGACTAAGACTCACCATTAACGGATATAGTCAGAAGGCACACCGCCTTTTAGCGGAAATTCTCAAAAGCTTACGAAGTGTTTCCCCAACACCTCAGCAGTTCAAAACTTACAAGGAGACGCTCCGCTTAAAATACCTGAACTTTGCTAAAGAAACCCCTCTAAAACAGGGCGGCGAGCTGCTCAGAACCGTCATTTACAAGGAGTACATAACAGAGGCTGCAAAGACACAAGCGATAAAAAAAATCGGCTACAAGAGCTTCCTCGACTTCCGCGATCGACTCTACGATGAAACTTATGTGAAGGGCACGCTCCACGGTAACCTTAGCGAAGATCAGGCGCTGGCCACCTGGAAGGAGCTAGAGACTAATTTGAAGAGCAGGCCCTATCCGCTAGCTCGCCACGTCAAACAGGAGGCGGTCTACCTCCCCCAACATCACGGACCGTACTACCTCAACAAGACGCTAAAGCGGCAGGGCAATGCGACGGTGTTGATGATCCAGAATGGACCCTATTCGTTTAAGCGGCGGGCGGCACAGCAAATTCTAGCAACGGCGATTGAGGAGCCCTTTTACAGCGCTCTTAGGACGCAGCAGCAGACGGGTTACTTGGTATTTAACTGGGAAGATGTGAAGGAAAAACAGCTCTACAGCTTTTTCGCGACGCAGTCGGCTTCCCACGACGCGCGCGACCTCCTGGCGCGTTTCGAGCTGCTGATTGAGTCCTTCCTCAATGGCCTGGGGGAAGAGGCCTTTCCTCCGGAACGATTCGAAACGATCAAGCAGTCGATTATCACCAAGCTTAGCCAGCCACCGCAAAATTTAGGTGAGATGGGAGCTAGGCTGCATTCGCTTGCTTTTGAGAGTGAAGGGGACTTCGATTGGGTACAAAAGCGAATTGCTGGGGTACAGGAGTTAACGTTTGAGGAATTCGTGACTCACGCCAAGGAGTCCTACGGACGACCCAATCACCAACGGGTAGCCGTCCTGGTGCATGGCGACATCGAAACCCCCAATTACATTCAGTATAGCCGGATTCGGAGTCCGCTCCATCTAAAGAAGATGAGCGAATACCTCACAAAGGAAGAGGCTCTTGCCTTGGATAGAGGAGACGACCCAGAGGCAAAGAAAGAGGCTGTCAGACGCAGCCTGGCAGGAATTTAGGCTATCGCGCACATGACAGCGACCTGAGCGAGTCCGATGAGAAGGCCGAGTAATCCACCTAGCCACTCAATGGTCTTGAGCTCCTTGGTGGCTACCCTCATCACGATTGCCTCCATCTTTCGCACTGAAAAATTGGCGACTTTTTCCTCGATATGACCATGGAGATCGAGATCGCGCTCGACTGCAACCCCTACGTGCTCCTTGATTTCCGGGAGGAGTTGAGAAAACTCCTTGCGGGCGCGTCCCTTTAGATCATCGAGCATGGACCCCTGTAGAAACATGGACGCCATTGGAATGGCCTCTTTAATTCCCCCGATAAAGGAATCCATACGCTTATCGACCATCGCACCAAATTCCGGCCCAACGTCCATATTGCGAAGCTTGCCAGAAAGCTCCTCCACAGAGAAAAGCTCCTCATGCGCAATTTTGGCAATTGCCTTTCCAAGCGCCGCCCTACGCCTTGGTACAGCACCCTGAATGGTGAAAAACCCGAGAGAAAGAGGTTCTCTTGGATGAAAAAGCATTTTTACAGCGATCACATTGGTGACCCATCCGATTAGAGCGGTCACCACCGGAATGAAGTAGTAGGAAGTAGGCATTGTGGTCCTCGATTTTAAAAAAGTAGCATAGCAGAGCGAAGCTGGCAAAACAACCAAATCCTGGTGAAGTAACCCATTTGTACTTAGCGGGGTACTCCCAGCTCGACAATTCTCACCCAAACCTTAAACTGCTCGTTCGCAGCAACTTGTGATTGGTTACATTTTTTTTCAACGCAAAGACGCTGAGGCGCAAAGGTTCGCAAAGGGGAGTGTTTGGTTATTAGAGCCCCAACACGTCCCT
>JBFIDQ010000310.1:0-3058 GCA_041603795.1 Chlamydiales bacterium | reverse complement strand
TACCTATGGCTCACGCCATAGGCTGTAGATCTGCCGAGGCATTGCCTCTAATAACTAGCACGACGCCCCGTTGCACTGAGACGTGCAAAACGGGAATGCGCCCCTGTCGAACAGAGAAGCCATAGCTTACGGATGTTTTTAATGAAACAGAAAAGTCGTCGGTCGAATTGCTCTGGGTTAGAAGGATTACGCGGAGTCCCCACGGCTGACGGCGTCAGCGGCAGTTTTAAGCCATTTGTTATATTCATCCCTTTTTTCGGGTTTGAGCAGGCCCAGGGAGTTGATTAATTTTAGGGTGGCAAGTGCGATTTTCTTAGACTCCAATTTGTTACTTTTGAGATTATTTTCGAGATCTCGTATTGCCTGCTGCAATTCGTCATTCGTCAATTCACGAGGTTCGACTCTTTCCTTGCCACTTCGCAACATTGCTGCGAGGTTCGCCATCTCTTGTAGGGCTGGCTCTTTTGTTCGGGCGTTGAATAACGGTTCGTCAAGCTCCCAGTTGGCCTCTTCGCCAAGAGGAAGGCGTATAAGCCTTTCTATGTTAGTTTTACTAGCCTTACGAGTACCCCGAGGGACTGCAGGCTGGCCTTTGACATCAAGATTTGCGCCTCCAGGGGCCGACTGAGGCCCATAAAACCTAAGTTCTCCGCCAATTTTCTGTTCAAGAGAGACTATTTTTTTCTGTGTCGTTGTATAGTCTTTTAGATTTTTTACATTGACTAGGCTCATCATAAGCGACATGAGGCGCTTGGATTTGAGAGAGAGGCTCTTTGTTTCGGGGTCCTTTTCGACGCTGAACGCGGGGGCTAGGCCTCGTAAAACTAGGAACTCCAGGGCTGGGTGCCTGTCAAAATTGCGTCCGGATGGGTTGAGATTGAGATCCGCGGCGTATGTCTCGGCATCCGATTGGTAGTCATTTAGGAACTGCATTAGGAGCGGATTGGAGTTACACTTTTTTTGTGCCATGTCCAATACCTCAGAAAAAAATGAGTCCGGATCTACGGCTTCTTTTTTATAGCTTGGTAGGTTGTGGTAAACTTCAAGCAGCTGCTGCTTTGTTCCTAGCTCCGCACTAAGAAACAGGCTCATTAAGGCTACGGCCTCGGTTTGGTTGCGATAGTAGTTGCTTACCTGAGGTTTTTCATGCTCTGGTTTGATTAGCTCTCGAAACTGCTCATATCCTCCTTTGGTGTGGATTGCCGCATGCATGCGAGCAACGTGTAGTCTCCGTAAATCTGGGTCTTTGTTCTGGTGCGTCTCGTTCATAAACTTCTCCATGAACCCTGCCTGCAGGTTTCCTTCTTCGTCTGTGGGTACACCGATTAGCGCCCTCTGCAGGCCTTCGCTACGCGCGGCGACAGCTTCCAACTTGGTGACGACCTCATCCCTTACGGACTCACTTCCTCTTTCGAATTGTGAAAGTAATGTGTCCAGCACAGGCGTTGTCAGGCAGCCTTTGGTAAGCTGACTACTACTTTGCTTGTTCAGGCGTTTGAGCGCATCGCCGCTTCCTGTAAAGATGGATTGGTAGGCTGGGGTTTCGAGGCGTGCCTTTTTTCCGGACCTCGAGGCAAGAAAATCATCCTGGAAGTTGGTTCTAGTACGGTCCTCTGCGACATAATCTGTAGTGAGAGCATTTTTAAACGTTGTGGCGAGGTTGTAGTTGTGGTGCATCTGAAGGGCAGATGCGACCTGCACATATCTCGCATACGGTTGTCGCCTCCCAGATAGCCTAAGCTCAAACAGTCCCTCCTGCATTTTTTGAGCCAAGGTCTCTGGGGCTTTCATACATTGATTCACGGGCAGTTCATTTAGGTCTTTGATGGCCGTTTTTTGCGCGTCAGATCCCTTGGCAGCGCGATCTCGTTTTTTGATCAGAGTTTCTCGGGTCTTCAGCTGTTCGCTGATACTGCCTACGCCTAGTGCCGCCAGTGGTAGCAGGGCCGCCTGTGAGGATTCCACGTAGATCTGCTTTTCTTGGTCGGAGAGCTTTGGTTGTGTTGGATCTGCTCCGGAGACGAGAGCCGTCGCGGTGTAAGTAGCGTTGTAAAAGGCTTTCTTGAGACTGGGGGTGTTGTCGAAGTCTTGGGTGCGTTGGACATGACCTGCTAGAAACGCTAGCATTTTTCCGTACGCCACTCGCTCGCCTTCTGGTACCTTTTCGCAGCCGTGGGTGATCCGCGCGAGCTTTCTGACGGCAGAAGCTCGTCTTGCCGGGTCCGCAAGATCGCGCTTCAGTTCCTCGCACAATCGCGAAAGTATTGCTGGGTGGTGGCGCAGTAGGCCGGCAGCTTGTGTCGCTTTACCAAGGTCCTGTAATCGGGTGCTAAGGAGACCCTGAACCGTGTCGATGCTCACCGGCTGTTGGAGAGCCTCTCGAGCATTCTTGGCTCTAATAGCAAGAGGGCCAGCAGCGAGGCTCATCTCCACTTTTTCAAGGGTGTCTACGTAAGCCTTTCGCTTCAATGGATCCGTTTCACGCGTTCCTATTTTTTTGGCCGATGCGATGAGTCGATTGATTTTAGTGCTGCTTACACCTTCAGTTAAGTTTAATTGGAAAAGCAGGTTGGGATCCTGCATTAAAAAGTCGAGGCTCTTCGCATGAGCGGTCTCGGATCGCGTTTTGCTCAGCAAACTAATAACGTGGTCCATGGGTGCCCGTACTTCACCGATGGCCGCGTTTATGTATTTGCTAGATTCAGTACTAGATCTAGGATTTTGATGAAGTTTGGTGAGTATGTCAATGTGTGGCTGTCGATCTTGTGGAGTCGCATGATCCAAGGATATTTTCTTGATTGCATCGGTTAGTAGCTTTAATTGCTTGTCGATTGACGGCACTTCTGGCTCCCGAAGCATTGCGTCAAGCTGTGTGCGTAATTCTGGAGTTGCTAACAGTTTGGATGCAAACTCCCGAGCCTTCTTTGCATTGTCTATACCCAAAAAGGAATGAGCGTCGCGCTTGATTTGTATTTTTTCAGAAGCATTTGTCAGCAGACCTACTTCGTCCTTCAGGAGAGTCAGTTGCTCAGCAGTCCAGTCTTCGCGAAAGCCTCCT
>JBFIDQ010000309.1:0-3090 GCA_041603795.1 Chlamydiales bacterium | reverse complement strand
TCCGCAAAGGAGCGCAGGGGAATTTCCTTTGCCCGGTTTGTTGTAGGCAAAAGGAATTCCTTAGCGTCCCTTTGCGGACTCCGCGCCTCCGCGTTTAAAAAAAAACGCGCAATAAATTTGAAAAGCTGCCGTTTAGGGAGGCAAGTGAGCGCCGGTGATGCCGAAATTATGAGAGGCGCCGCCAAAGCTATATCTGCTTTTGCACCCCTTTTACTTTTCATCTGGCGAAAAAAGCCTGCAATGGACTATGATTGTGCCTTCAAAGTTTAAGCTAGAGTACAAAGGAATTGAATCGTGAAGCGAACTTATCAGCCGAGCAGAAGACGCAGAGCAAACGTACACGGATTTCGTGCGCGCATGAAGACCCCAGGGGGTCGCAAAGTGATCGCACGTCGCCGTCGCCACGGGCGCAAGCAGCTCTGTCCTTAGCCTTCCCTAAGGCAGCGCGCTTAACCCGTAAGGGTGAATTTGCGTGCGTACGAAGACATGGCACCCGAAAAGTCGGGTGCTTGATTTTCACCGAGGTGATCCGCCAGGGAAACCGGCCGGCGCGCCTCGGTATTTCTGTTTCAAAGAAATATGGCAATGCTGTCGCTCGTAATCGGTTCAAGCGCCTCGTACGTGAGGCCTTTCGGCTGCAGCAGAGAGACCTTCCACTGGGCCTCATGGTTCATGTGTGTCCGCGGAGCAAGGCCAAAGAAGCCTCTATGTCGCAAATCTATCAAGAGCTCAAGGAACTTACCGCATGAAGATGTTCTGGCGTGGTGTCGCATGGTTTGGGGTGGCTTTGGTACTCGGACCGGGCAGCTCAATTCCAAATGATTACGATGCGGTATTTCAGATCATTGGACTCCTTCTCACTCTCACGGGAACACTAGCAATGCTAGTCACAGGCCGCTATGACGCCCGTTGATATCTCCACTCTAAATGAGGAACAGCAGAAGGCCGTTCGGACCACAGAAGGGCGTCTTCTTATCCTGGCGGGTGCAGGTTCGGGGAAGACTCGAACGTTGACCTACCGGATGGCGTATCTGCTGGGCGAGAAAGGGGTCGATCCTGAGCAAATTTTGGGACTGACCTTTACCAATAAGGCAGCGTCTGAGATGCGGCAGCGTGTTGGGCAGATGGTCGATGGAAAAAAAGCCAAAAAGATCACTCTTCGTACCTTCCATAGCTTCTGTCTACAGATCCTGCGCGAGGAGGCGCATCGCCTCGGCTATACGAATGCATTTACCATCTACGATGAGCAGGACACGCTCCGCGTGGTGACCAATATCGCGCGCGATTTGCTCAATCATGAGAGCGAAATGCCGTCGATTGCTGGCGTAATGGCCGCCATCGGACGGGCGAGGGCTTCCGGGGCTGAGGAAATCGATGGGGCAGGGTCAGATTGGCTCAATGGCTTTGCGCAGAAGATCTATGTGCGCTTGGTCAAGGCGATGCGGTCGTACAATGCGGTCGATTTCGATAGCCTGCTCACTCTCACTGTGCAACTCTTTAAGGAGCACCCGGATGTCCTGGAGAAGTACCAAGAGCGCTACCGCTATCTGATGATTGACGAATACCAGGATACGAATCCGATACAGAGTGAGATCGTCGACCTCCTCGCCGCGCGCTACGGGAATCTCTGTGTGGTAGGCGACGATGATCAGTCCATTTACGGCTGGCGCGGAGCCGAGGTGCGCAATATTCTCCAATTTGAACACGCAACAACGATCAAACTGGAACAAAACTACCGCTCCAACAATACGATTCTACGCGCTGCCAATGCCGTCATCGGCAACAACAGCGAACGCCACGGCAAGCACCTTTGGAGTGCGAAAGGCGATGGGAAACGGATCAAGGTCTTTGTGGCGCCGACAGAGATCAACGAGGCGCACTCCGTTGTCTGTCGAATGGACCAACTTCGCAAGGATCATGGTCTCAAATGGCGCGATATGGCCGTGCTCTACCGCTCCAACGCGCTCTCAAGGCAGATCGAGCAAGCGCTTCTTAAGCACTCGTGGAAAGATGGAAATGAGTGGGTGAGGGGGGTGCCGTACCAGATTTTTGGGGGACTAGAATTCTACCGCCGTAAGGAGGTAAAAGATCTCCTAGGATATCTACGGGTGATCGCAAATCCGCAAGACCAGGAAGCGCTCCTCCGCGTGATCAATCAGCCGCGAAGGGGCATCGGCGATGCCGCTCTGGAGGTACTGACCACTCGGAATCGAGAGAAAAAGGTGCCTTTGTGGAACGTGTTGCATGGCGATTTATCAGACCTATCTGCTCGCGCGCAAGCTGGGGTGCGTGACTTCATAGAGATAATCGAGGAGACACGAAAAGCTCTGGATCACTGTCTCCGAGAGGGAGTAGAGTCCCTTTTGCACCGCATCAACTACCAGAAAGCAATTGCCGATGAGGTGAAAAGCGATAAGATGCGGGCGATTAAATGGGAAAACGTGCAGGAACTTGTTTCTGCCGTAGCAGAATACGAAGATCAATCAAATGATCCCTCCCTTATCGAGTTCATTCGCAATACGCCACTCGGTGAGGATCGCGATGACCACAAGAAAAAGGAAGAGCAGAACACGGTAAGTGTTCTGACCATCCACAGCTCAAAAGGGCTGGAGTGGCCGGCATGTTTTCTTATCGGATTAGAAGATCAGGTCATCCCCCACGAGAGAAGTCTAAAGGAGGGCGGACTTGAAGAAGAGCGCCGCCTCATGTACGTGGGCATCACGCGCGCTATGGAGCATCTGACCATCTCCATGGCTCAAAAACGGATGCGTATGGGCAAAACAATGCCCTGCAAACCGTCACGTTTCCTACACGAAATCCCTAATGAACTACTGAAGCCAGAGCGCTGGGATTCCTAGTGCTCCGTCAAAAGAGAGCGTTCCTTTCAGGCCTATTGCATATTTTTTTTAAACGCAAAGGCGTGAACATACTTTTACCCACAAGTTTTTGTGACGGAAATATGCGGTTTGTGCAGTGCGTGCTTTTTTGCTGCGGCAGCATCAACGGCCTCTAGCCCCGGGTGGAGGCGCAGCCGGAACCCGGGGTATTGGGGTAGTAAAATCCGCGCTGCGGGAGCAGCGCCGGCGGGCC
>JBFIDQ010000308.1:0-3095 GCA_041603795.1 Chlamydiales bacterium | reverse complement strand
ATTTGGCGCTGCTCCAATCCTAATTTAAGAGCTTAACTGAGTACTAGCCTCCGTATTCTAGAGCATATGCATGAAATTCCTCTAATCACCGACTTAGTCATCATCTTCGGCCTTGCTTTTGTCGTCATGCTCGCAGCCCTCCGCCTTAAGTTGCCAGGGTTGATTGGTTTACTCATGTCGAGAGCAAAACGTTAGCCGAAAGTGGTCTGCGTGCCGATCACGATGTCACGGTACTTCTGATCCAGCGTGGAGGAGAGCTTATATGGCAGCTCGAGCCCGAAACGCTTTTCCAGATCGACGATGTGGTGGTGCTCTTCGGAGCGGCGGATAAGCTTGCCGCTACCGCTGTTTTGTTTGAAAAACCGGCAGGGTTTAAAAACAGCTGATTAAGGGTAACACTTTTAAACCGCGAAGGTCGCGAAGGACGCGCGAAGTTTTTTTAAGTTTTCTTCGTAGGGAGAAGGATGCCTTGCAAAGGAAAAAACCTTCGCGCATCCTTCGCTCCTTCGCGACCTTCGCGGTTTAAAAGTGTTACCCGACTTTGAACCACGCCCAAAATTTGATCTTAGTTCCCATGGACTTGTCACGCTGTTTGATCTGTACGGATCAGAAAAAATTCCAAAGGGCATGAACACTTCTTCTCCAGATATACAATTGGCAAAGTCTATTCTCTCCCAGTACTTCCAAGTTTCTTCGGGAATCTTAGGGCTGTTATCCCCTAAGTCCAGCAAAAGGTTTAGGTTAGAGCATGTTGGAACAGCTAAAAGGCAGATCCTTGCCCGCCAATGGATTTTTGGATCGAGCTCTTTCCTGATCCACATCCTCGGAATCGAATTTTTATACCGAGTGCGGGCATATGCCGCTCGGTATATGCCTTGTGCCTAGTTAGAATGCTTTGAGTGGCGGGGGCGATCCTTGTTGAGCCAGAGCATCTAGCAGCTGTCGCCTTTTTCAACAGACGTGCCAGAAAGCAACGGTTTCAGTAGACCTTGCTCATTCGTAACCATCTTAAAACGTATGATTTAGGTTCTTGGCAAGCAATTCGCTACTAGATAAGCAGCAAAAGAAAAACTTCCATGGAGGGAGAAATGTTTATCAACTCATCTAGTACAGGATTGTTTAGCGGGAATTTGTTTTCTGGATCTACAAGCTTTAGTCAGAGTGAAGGAGGTAGCAGCAGCACAGACACCTGGCAGTCGACAGGCTTGACGCTAAATATCGCCGATAGCGTATCGATCAGCAGCAGTGCATCGGGCAGTACAATGGACTTCGATCTCTCGAATATCTATAGCATGGTGTCTGATGTGCAAAAGGCGATGTATTCTGTCGATCCGTCAGAGATCGATGATGATCAGCTCGCGGGCTATCAGAATACACTGGATCTCGCTAATCAAGAGTTACAAGCTTATTCGAAATACAGCTCGACAACGCAGTATCAGTTAGCCAGTAGCTTGCTCGATGAGGCGATTGATAATGTGGGAGCCTTACAAGATACGGGGCTGCCAGAGAACATCGATACGGTAGCGCTGGATACAACTCTTACTGATATGGAGACATCCCTCACGACATCATTTGACGACTTGGAGGCGATATTGGACCTAGTCGCTCTTGTTGAAGGTAGTGGCAACTTTGCGGATCAATACCTTGTTGATAATTTGCGGGATGGACTTGATGAGTATATCAACGATCCCAACGTAAGCGCCGAAACCGTTACTACATTGCAGGATGCCAAAAGTGCTTTGGATGCAGAACTTGCAGTCATTGATGCTGCCGTAGCAGAAGGAGCCTCTTTTGAAGATGCTTTCCTGGATAGCTTGACAAGCCTGCAGAGTATCCAGGGAGATATCCAAACAGCGATTCAGGACCCTGCTCTGACAAGAAGCGATCAGGAGGCGCTCACTACGGTAGATGCGCCATTCGAAGCGGCACTTGGTGGAGGATCGAGCAAGCTAGAACTGGCACAAGTAAGAAACAACCTACTCGAAGTGTTAGAGGAATACGATGCGTTCTTTGCCGATGGCGAAAACAGCCAGCACGTTAAGGATGCGGTACAGAACACCTACGATGCCCTCCCTGGTTTGATCGATTCTATGACAGATGATTTGATCAATTCTACTGATATGGAGGCCGCAGTACAGTCGGCACATGATGCTACACTGGCACTCCACACAGCGGGAACAGATGACGTGAATACTTCTGGTTTAAGCGAGAGTAATACGGACAAAGCCATGGAGCTTGTCAATGGGCTGCAGTCAGCGGCATCACAAGTAGATCAAATGCTATCGATCACAGATCCAGAGCTCGTCAACACCTACACAGATAACGATCAGACTCAGCCAGATGTTGTTACTTTTGACGATGGTAGCTACCTAACAATCTACAAATCTAACGGTATTGAGGGGGACGCAAGCACGTATCTTACAGCGCAAAAGTTTGATGCTGATGGCAATAAGGAGGGAGATGAATTTACGTTAGGTATTACCACATCGGTGAATACTCAGAAAGACTATGCGGTTGAACTTCTTGAAGATGGTAGCCTTATTGCCACCTGGCAGGGGTCAGGAAACAGTGGTCTTTTTTCTCAGAGGTTGGATTCAGATGGAAATGCATTGAGTGCCGCAACTCAGCTCTCTGGCAAAAAATTCACCTCGGTTGACGTTACCGCCCTAGAGGGTGGAGGATACGCTGTCTCCTACACAGATGATTCGACTAATGGTGATAGCAATATTCAGCTGCAGCTCTTTGACTCTTCCGACACGTTGATAGGCAGTGAGATCACTGTGGCTGGTGAAAGTGGGGATCAGGAAAATGCGCAGGTGATTGCCTTAGATGGAGGTGGCTTTGCAGTTGCCTATACAGACACAACTGGCAGTGATGGCGATGGTAGCGGTGCAACCATGAAAATCTATGATGCTGCTGGTGTTCAACAAGGGGGCTCCATCCAGCTCAATCAAACGACCGTAGGCGACCAAGAGATCGCTGATATAACGAAGCTCACTGATGGCAATATCATGGTAGCATATACCTCGGATGATGGAAGCACACGAGATCTTTATATTCGTGAGTTTGATGCTACAGGCAGCGCCGTCGGCGAT
>JBFIDQ010000307.1:0-3070 GCA_041603795.1 Chlamydiales bacterium | reverse complement strand
TCGCTGACGACAACGCCGGAGGCTGCAATGCGAGTTGACTCCCAACGCTCGCGCGCGGGCACGCCGTAGTTGCCGATGAGAGGATAGGTAAAAGCTAAAATTTGTCCGGTATAGGAAGGGTCGGTAAGCGACTCCTCATAGCCGGTCATGCCGGTAGAAAAGACAACCTCTCCGGAGAGAGCCTCTTTTTGCCACGAGGGAGAAAAGCCGTCGAATCGATTGCCGTCCTCCAACACTAAAAATGACGGTCGAAATTCCATAAAAATGCGCCCCCTCGACCGTGGTACTGTAGCATAGGGAGAGAGAGAGCTGCAAGTGCTGGCCTGAGTTTGATGCATGGTCAATGACGAGCGCCATATCATTCTCTCGCACTATAATTAGGCAATGACCAACTTGGATTACTAAGACCATGGACGAAGAAACACTGGATCGAATGAGGAAACTTGGAATCAATGAGGATGATCTCGTTGAGCGCTTCATCGTGGGTTCGGGTCGCGGGGGACAAAAACTGCAAAAAACGAGCTCCTGCGTTTACCTCAAGCATATCCCTACAGGTATCGAGATCAAGTGTCAATCGACTCGCTCTCGAGAGGGAAACCGAAATTTGGCGCGACTCCAACTATGTGATCGCCTGGATGAGCGCCGCCAGCGGTCGAGAGATGAGAAGGAAAAGCTCCAGCATGCGGAACGTCAGCGCAGACGGGGACGCTCTCGTAAGATGAAAGAAAAATTATTGGAGGAGAAGCGCCGCCGATCGCAAAAAAAGTCGATGCGGCGGCCTCCAAAGAAAGATGACGAATAACTTTTACTCGAAGTCGCGGTCCATAACCGTCTTGCGACGCTCACTGCGCGCACGCTCAATTGCCGTATCACACAACACACGAACCTTGTCGGAAAGTGCCTTTGCAGCTGTTCCTGAGGTGTTCATATCGCCTCGTTCCTTGATGTATTTCTTTAGCTTGGACACAACTACTAGGGTGTCTGAATCACTCATAACCTGCTCCTATGGTAAGGTTTTGTTTCAAAACCGAATCCTACCAGGTATGAAATATTGAATAAAGCTGTTATCTTTGAGGAAATAGGGCAGTCAACTGATGCTTAAACGTTTCTTAATTGTTCTGGTGCTGGCTGTTTGCCTGGGCCTATTAGTCAGAGGCTGTACCTCTTCCGGGCGCAGCAGTAAGTACCTCATTGCTTACGATCCTTCGTGGTACCCAATCAATGTGGTATCCAAGGAAAATAATCTCGCAGCCTTTTCAGAGGAACTACTAAGGGAAATAGGGAAGGATCAGGGGTTTTCCTATCGCTTGGTCAAGGTAGCCTCGGTGCAGCTGATTCGGGGATTGGTCAATGGAGACGTCGATGCTGTGCTATCGGTCGTACAACCGACCATCGTCACCGAGGGGCGTTTTCATATGTCTGACTCCTATTTCGATATGGGTCCGGTTCTTGTGGTGCCAGTGGACTCAACCATTAATGGGATGGCTCAACTTGTGGGGCACTCGGTTGGAATACGACGTGCCGCTTCTAAATACCATCCCTTGCTTAGCAATGGACTTGTAAAGATCAGTCCCTTCGCCACCCTAACGGAAGCTCTTGACGCTCTAATTGATGGAGAGGTTGCAGCGGTATTAATGCCGGGTATCCAGGCTGTCGCTTTTCAAAATGGCATCTATCGAGGGGTAATTCGCGTTGCTTCTAAGCCGCTGAATAATGAGGGATTACGTCTCCTCTCTGCTAAGTCATCCGCAATCGATCTCATTGACTCGTTTAACAAAGGACTCCAAAAACTGCGTGAAGATGGTCGCTACGACAAACTTCTCACACGCTGGGATGTGCCTTAAGGTCCTAGTACCCGACATTGATCGTGTTCGGCATGCGCAGCGTGGACCTGTGCCAGGATCTCCTGATCAGGTGGACATGGCTTAAGTCCCCAGATCTCATTGGCGTAGGTGCGTATTGCAGTGTCAGAGGAGAATTTTCCCATTCCAGCGATATTGTGCATCACCGTACGCCCCCACTCCTCTGGTTTTTGCCAGAGGGCATCCACGCGTTTCTGTGTAGCAGCGTAGCTCTCAAGATCATACAGAACAAAAAAACGGTCGGCCGCCATTCCGTTTTGCCCTTCCAGCAGGTAATGATACAGCCCTCGAAATGTGTCATTTTCTTCATTGTTCGATGAAAACGTGCCGTCACGAAGGGTATCAATGGCGCGCTGGATGGATAAATTGCTGCTGTAAATGCCTAGGGGATTATAGGTTCCATCTTTTTTGATCGTGGCGATCTCTTCGGCTGAGGCACCAAAAGTAAATGGCCACCATTCTGGGGTCACCTCCTCCTTCATCTCAATATTGGCTCCATCGTCGGTCCCAATGGTCAATGCACCATTTATCGTAAGTTTCATATTGCCCGTTCCTGATGCCTCCATACCGGCAGTAGAAATCTGTTCGGATAAATCCGAGGCGGGAATAATTCGCTCAGCCTTCGATACGCTATAGTTTTCTAGGAAATGAATTTGAAGCTTTCCACCCAGGGTGGTATCGCTATTGATCGTACGACCAATGCAGTGGAGGAGCCTGATAACCGCCTTGGCAATTTCATAACTGGCTGCTGCCTTGCCACTAATGAGGATCACACGAGGAGCACGATCATGCTCCGGATTCTCTTTCATCTCCTGATAGAGCATGATGGTATGGAGGGCGAGGAGCAGTTGCCGTTTGTATTCGTGCATGCGCTTAATCTGTACATCGTAGATCGCCTCGAGAGGAAGGTTCCAGGGCTTATCAATTGGGTTGCCAGAAGCATCTCTATTAGGTTGCTCTGCATTGAGGTAGTCAACAAGTCTCCGCTTGTTATGCTGCTTGATTCTCATCAACTCCTGAATACTTTCCAGATTATCAGCGAATTGGGCAATTTTTCCGATCTCTCGGAAATCGGTGATCCAGCCGTCGCCAATTCGTCGAGTCAAGAACTCGGAAAGCTTGGGGTTGCAGGTGAGCAACCAGCGCCTTTGGGTCACACCATTTGTGACGTTGGCGAATAAGTCTGGATTCCACTCGTAGTAGTCCTT
>JBFIDQ010000306.1:0-3118 GCA_041603795.1 Chlamydiales bacterium | reverse complement strand
GCCTCTGCGTTTAAATTATTTTCAACCACTGACTATTAATGCCGTACATTCGGTTTGCGACATCTTACCTCTTCCTTCGCGCGCTCTCTGTTGTTGAATAATTTTTAAATGCAATTGCCCGGAAAAAACGTCTGACTGTCGCGCAAAGGAACGCCTTCCCTATTGCGCCGCTAGATCAGAGATTGGTGAAGTCTTGATGAGTAGAATGAGGTCTTTGGTGATGTTGTACGCTTCATCCAGCTGTAGGTCGTTTTGTCCAAACTTTTCCATATCGTCCTCCTCGTGCTCCTCTTTTTTGAGCTCCTTTAGGAAGGCCTGATAGTTTTTGTCATGCTCCACCCGTGTTTCCGAATTCTTGCGGAGGGTCGCTAAATACGAGGTATAGGTGGTTAGTTTTTTCTGCAGATTGAAGCTGTAGAGCTGAGCAATGCGCTCCCGCTGTCCGGGAGGGACATCGCTAAGGGTGTCGTGGAAGTTTGGTGTGATCGAATCATTTTCTAATGGATAGGTGGCGTGTTGCTCTCCAATTTCGGATTCGGAGAGTGCTCCTGGCACGATTACATCCGAGATCACGCCTGTAAGCTGGGGACTCTTTCCGCTGACGGTGTAGTAGCGTCCGCGAGTGACCTTATACTCGCCTTCAGGGTTCACGTCATTTTGGTGCGCTGCGTTCAGCGTAAACGTTTGAAACGATCCCTTTCCGAAGGTGGCGTCGTCACCCACAATGATCCCACGCCCATAATCCTGTAAGGTCTGAGCGACGATTTCCGATGCCGATGCAGAGCTGCGATTGGTCAAGACGATGAGTGGTCCATCCCAAGCCTGCTTGCTGTCGATATCCCGCAAGTGTTGAGTCTCTCCTGTCGAGTCCTTGATCGAAACCACCACTCCTTTGGTGATGAATAGTCCGGTGACCGCTACTGCCTGAGAGAGCATGCCCCCTGAGTTATATCGTAGGTCGAGGATCATTCCCTTTAGGTTGTGCTCTTCCTTCAGCTTTTCGATTTCCATTCGCACGTCATCCGCTGATGAGCTATCCGGATCTTGATAAAACGAGTGGAGTTTGACGTAGCCAATGATTCCATCGCCATACGGCTGATGGTCCGATTCAATGCGAGACTCCTGAAGAACAACCTCCCCGCGGGTAATGGTCACCTCGAGTGTCTCCTCCGCCTTCTCCTCTTTTGCTACCGCCGGGCGCACAAGAGTCAGGTCCACATTGGTCCCTTTTTCCCCACGAATGAGTTCCACAACCTCCATGATATCCATTCCCACAACCGGCTCTCCGTCGACCGCGATGATCCGATCCTTAGCCTTAAGTTTCTTGCTTTCGTGCGCTGGGCCTCCCTCAATGATTTTGACGAGGGTAAAGCCGTTGAGGTCATCACGGAGTTGCGCACCGATACCAAATAGGCGCTGCTGTACGGAAATCATGAACTGGGTGGCTTCTCCAGGTGTCAGATAAGCCGTATGTGAATCCAGAGCGGATGCCGTAGCTTTAAGAATATTGCTAAGGATGAGGCGCTGTTTTTCATCCTTGTTGGAGTTTAGAAAGTCCGCCTCGTACTTGCGCTGCCGCTTTTCTATGCGTTTGAGCGCGATTTCACGCTTGTCATCTGTCAGTTTCTCCGAGGCCTCGATTTGAATCGATTTTAGCCTCGCGAGCCGGTCGTACAGTTCACGTCGCGATTCTGCCCATTCGAGGTCTTTAAATTCTTTGGCATCGACATCCTTCGGTAGCTCGGACTGACTTACCTGCTTTTCGATGCCGGTGCGGCGTCGAATGGCGTTGACCATGACCTTGTCGATCGCTTGGAACTCTGGGAATTTATTGCGGTAGTAGTCGGTTTGCACCGCTTGGAGAAGTGAATCTTCTGGTTCCAGCCACCGGTTGATGTCCGTTTTAACAAAGTAAGTTTTGGCGGGATCAAGCTCTTCCAAGTAGCTCTTTAGGATACGCCGTACGAGTTCTGGCGAAAGCTCCTTGTACGTGGCGTGTGCTCGCATGATTTCGTTTGCTTTGCGTGTCACCGTTTTCGCATCGATATCTGGTAGTTTTCCAGAGGGATAGGCGGAGGAGGATAGGAGAAGGAAGCAGAAAATGGTGCATAAGATTCTTGGGACGATTTTGCTCATAGGTGGTCTCTATGTAAGGGGTCTCTCCCCTGATAGTAGCTCTCTCCCTAGATAAACGGCAATTTTTTCGGCTGGATCGAAAAAAATGTTCGCTAAAGAATTGAAAAAATGCTACGCTGTCCACTCAGTTTCCTTGTTGATCAGGGTGAAATAAGAAGAAAAAGAGTCTCCTTCGAGGGATTTAGGGTCGAAAATCGTGGTTTTTTCAAAAAGTTAGGAAATCACAAAAAAAGGCTTGCTTAAAAGGTTTTTTTTCGTTACAATACCTGCAAAAGATTTAACTTGTACTTGTAATAGGTTAAAGAAGCTTGATCACTTGAGCTAAAAAGAATGATAAAGTTAACCAACAACAACTAATATGGAGGTTTTATAATGGCTGACGGAGAAAATGCCGCTACCGAAGAGAAGAAGGTCGTTTCAATTACTGAAGCTGCCAAAATCAATAACGTAACGCGTCAAGCGATTTACGTAGCAATTAAGCTTAAGAAGCTTAAGGCTCGCAAAGAGAACAGTCGCTGGACGATTGATCTGACTGATCTTGAAGAGTATCGCCGCAATAAGTACTCTCGCGAGAAGTCAATGTATGAGGGAAAGCTCATCTTTGATCGCCAAAGGGGTTACTTTTCTGTAAAGCAAGTCGCTGACATGCTGAAAGTTCCAGCTCAGAAGATTTATTACGCAACTCGCGTAGGTCTTCTACCTGCTCACCGTAAGGGTGCAGCTTGGGTCATCCACGTCGAAGATGTGGAAAAGTACCAGAAGGGCTACCTTGAGAAGCGTCAAGAGCAAAAGCAGGCTGTATAAGCCGCAACTGCTCTTTTTAGTTCGCAAAAGCCTGCCTCCTTCGGGAGGTGGGTTTTTTTTCATTAGTTTGCGATTGATCCCATTTTTTTCGACGCAAAGACGGTAACATACTTTTACCCACAAGTTTTTGTGACGGAAATATGCGGCTTGTGCAGTGCGTGCTTTTTTGCTGCGGCAG
>JBFIDQ010000305.1:0-3119 GCA_041603795.1 Chlamydiales bacterium | reverse complement strand
GTTCCCCCTTGCGCCTCTGGTGGTAACGTCCCTTCCATACCATGAGAGCTGGAAAAATTCCATACAGAACAGTCGCTCCATAGGCACCGGCAGCACCAAGAGCGTGCAGAAAAAGGTACGGGTAGCTTTGGGCAATCACAAATGGGGGGAGCACAACCAGTGCCCATAGGAGGATGCGTCCGCGTCCCTTTTTTTCGATTTTTAGTCCATCGGCCAAAAAATCCATGCAGCTCAGACCGACACTCACGTAAGACGATGCGATCGCGCAGACAGTGAAGACGCGTAGCGCCGGGCCGACCACCGAAAGAGGTGCGGCATCCTTAAGGATGGAAGTGATTGTTGCCCCTTCTGCTCCTAGCTCCTCCGGTGAGGAGATGCCCAGGATGATGTACTCCCATAGGAGGTAGCAAAGGAAGGGCACGAGCGTTCCAATGAAGAGTGCCAGCCTTAGACTCCTTAAATCTCTTTTCAGATAGCGCGAAAGTGTTGGAATGAGATTGTGGTAACCAAAAGAGATCACGGCAATGGGCAGGACCCCGTACGCCATTGACCAATTGGAGTGCAGCAGGTTGCTACCGACATCGTCCATGCCATAGCTTACCACCAAAAGAAAGCAGAGGATCAGTCCCGCAGTGAACAAGCGGTTGCTGAAATCGATTACTTTGGTTCCAAAAAAAAGGAGAGGACCCACTAGAAATAGGAAGAGATAGGCCGGTGAGAGAGCTAGATTTATGCCTAAGGATGAGGTCAAATCTGCCGTAATTTCGCCACCACCTCCAAAGTAGGCAACCATAATTGAGTAGAAGAGGAAGAGAAATAGACCCCAAGTAATCAGCTCAAAACGATGTCCGAGGGTTCCTTGAACCATGGTCGTTAGGTTAGACGACTCCTCAAACCAGAGGTGAACTTCGAGTAAAAGGAATCCCGTTACCAGCATAAAGATCCAGGTTAAGAAAAACAGGACTGCAGCAGGAAGAAATCCAGCCTGCGCCGTAGCTAATGGCAGTCCTAGCATTCCCGCGCCGATACAGCAACCGGCAATTAAGAGCGTGGCTCCGGTTGTTTGCAGCGCAGAGGGGCGGTCAGACATGAGTCTGTTCCAGCTTCTCTGCCTTTCGCTTTTCTTGGTCCATGCGACCTAGATCGTGGTTTGAAAAATCGACAAATTGGAAGTAGCGTTGGAAGGAAGGAACGGCTTGGCTCACCTGTTCCGCCATTTGCTGCGCCATACGTCGGTAGCTGATATGGCCCGCTGGTGCGGAGCGCAGTTCGCAGAGCCACTGTAGAGCTCTGAGGTTCGCGTGAAAGTACCAACGAATGTTGTATCCCATGGGAACAATGTATTGCGCCTCTTCTGGAAGTTCCGTGGCAATGATGGCATGTGCCTTCTTTGCACTCTCCATTCCCTCCCGATAGGGCGCCTCAAGTTCCGTTCCGAGAATCTCCTCTGGGACAAAATAGCCGAGGTCACAGGTTAGGATTTGGCGCTCTTGAGTGAGCATCCGGTGTCGCTGGAGGTCTCGATAGGCTCCGAAGTCGCCAACCAACTCGAATGTGAAGGAAGCGTGCTCTAGGGCGCGAGGTGATTTATGTCGCCGATTTTCCCGCAGTGACGAAGCAGCGTCTAAAATTTGTTCGAGGCCCTCCTCACTTAATTCCCTGCAGTAGTTTTGAAGAGCCCCGAGGGGGTGGGTTCCTTCCGCATAAAGAAGAGCTGCTGCAACTTTTTGAGGGCCTTCCTTGTCGAATTCAACGAGCTTCACCGTCGCGTCACTGGACACCACTTTGGGAAGTTCATGCTCTTTGGCGAGCTGCTTGATTTGTGAACGCATGCCGTCTGCATAGGCGGACATCGCCTTGTGGTGGCGGTGGTCCGGTTCTGCTCGCCGCACAAATGAAGGAATTATTTTGCTGAGTTCTGCTAGCGACTGAGCTCCAATTTCCGTCACTTCCGAAAGAGAGTGGGTTTGCAGTTTGTGAGCCAAGGTCTGAAAGAATCGACCGTTGCCATAGAGACCCATGTTCGTTAGCGTCGATGCAGGGAGTAGTCCACGTAGGCAGTCAAGTACCTTTGCTCGTAGGGCCGCTTTGTAGGCAACTGCTGACGTGTCCGGGTCGTGTGGAAAGTTCTCCGCAATGCGCTTTGTTAGCGGAGGAATTAGGCTTGAGTAGGTGTCAAATAAGTGGTCGCATGTTTTCAGATAAAGCTCTCGAAAAGCGGACGTCATCAGGACAGGCTCTCGTAGATATTGGTAGTGCCCGTTTAGCTTTTGATCAAAATAGACGTAGCGGGTAGATTTTTCTAGAGGTGATCCTCCGATGCGACAGTCCTGAATCACCTTTGCAGCCAGCATTGAAATACTCTCAATCGCGAGGTGAGCTCCTCCTAGTTCGCCAATAGAATCATCACCATATCCATCCAAGATTCGGTCGTAAAAGCTCTGTGCCTTCTTAATGGCGACCAATTGATTGCTCTTATCCAAAGAATCGCTGTTGGCACCCGTTACAATTTGATCAAAGGAAGCCTCCTCGTTGTTTTGGATGAATTCTTTTAATAAAAGTGATCGTAGTCCAAGATTGGAGCGCGAATAGCGAGAAAATAGCGCACCTTTGATGACCTCAGGAAGGTTGCGTAGACAAAACACAGAAGAGCGAGTATTTGTTACGTACTGGTCTAAAATTGCGCTTTCAGCATCATTGAATGTTTCAGTGAATTCGGAAGTCATTGAATGAACCCTTTATCTCGTCTTTTTACAAAGCTTGGTTTAATCAGAGTGCCACAATCTAACCACACTATTCAAGTGGAAACTAGCGAGATTTGCGAATCCTTGCTTGAGGAAGGACTCCTCTTAGCTGCTGCAGGGTTCATAAAAGGATTTGATGAGACAAATAAAGAGTTTTTGAGTCGCATCGTGGCCTCGCTCACGCCTTTGGGATGCCGTTCCTTAGAGGTAATTAGAAAAGCTGCCAACGGAACTGTAGGGACCGTGGCTCCTTCGGTCAGGAGAGAGGGAGTCAGAAGAGTCCAAGGGCTTTTTGGTTGTGCGCCCTGGTGGCCAACTGTTCTCGTTTTACAGCGCCGCTTTCCCTCTTTTACGGGAGCTGCGACATGGTGGGTG
>JBFIDQ010000304.1:0-3150 GCA_041603795.1 Chlamydiales bacterium | reverse complement strand
TAATAACGACCACAGTGTCGGGCCTGACGGATTTACGAATGCGAATTCTAGCTTGCTTTCCCTTGTCCGTCAGAAAAATATATGGAGTGGCTACATGAACTGCTCGCCCTTGCATTTCAATGAGTTGCGCTCAAAGTCGGTAGAGATGGTACAGCAATCTGATTTTGAAACAAGAGAAGCTCGTCCTGGTGCGACTGCTCCTTTACATTGCAATTTTCATCTAGGCAGTTCTCGTATTGTTCTTCGAGATCCCATTTTTCGAGATATTTCTGGTCTTTCTCTTGCCGCTAAGTTTGACTCAAAAGGGAAAGTTCGGCGTTCCTTTCCCACTTATCATATTCCGCTTGGACCGGTGGAGGAAATTTTTAGCTATCTAAACATCAGAGATTTATCGAGTGTTCGCTCTGTTTCCGGTCGCTGGAAAAAGGTTGCAAGTGACTTGTTGCCGAAGTGTCTAGAGAGCTCTATCGATCTAAACCTGTTTGATGTTGACGCTTGGGCAACGTTCTACGACCGAGATGACGTAGGGCCGCGTGAGTTACCTCCATCAAAGGAGGAGATCTTCAAGCAGTTCAAATGTTTCAGAGGTACTGAAACTCGAGTTTCCTTTTCGGTTGTTTGGATACCGCCACGGTTGAGCCTACGTGCCTTTGTAGAGGTTGTAAATTCAAAATTTAACACTGTAGCTGATGGGCCGCGAAGGATTTCTTACGTGAATCCACGCGTCATGGAAGAAATTGGTGACCGCATCTTAACTGAGGGTTATTGGTTTGTGAGTAAGGATGGTCTGGAAGAGGGGAGGCTAGGTGAGGTACGTCAGGCACACTTGGAGAGGGTAGGCGAAACCGGTGGTGAGCTCCCCGAATTGGTTGCATTGGTAGTGGCTATGCACGCAATGGTTATGAAGGGGAAAAGGTTGGCTGAAGTCCAGGCTGGAGGGTGCAGCAACTATGCCCGCAGTGTGACGAAGCTCTCGAATGGTTGGAGCTGCGTTGTTGGTGGTCTTGGTCCCTCCTCGGGGCTCGAGGTCGACTACTTCTGGTCTGTCCGCAATGCCCACGTGGGCGCGCTGTCGGCCTGGAAGTTCTGAGGCCTTGGTTCTTGGTAACTTGGCTCTTGTCCAGGGGAATTGGTTTTTTTGTTCCTTGGTCGCGCGAAATTTTTGAGATTGGCTACTTGGAGCAGCGTGATCCGTATGCGTTTACGATTGCTTGCGATAGCTCATAGTGGTTAGCGTGGGAGAGAATTCCGAGATAGGACTGTACGCTCTGCTCCAGCGAATCTGCTTCAATCGTTCCTTGGAGATAGGCGGTATGAGCCCGCCTGATCCGGCTCTTCATGCGTTGCTTGGTGCGCGTGCGCAGGGCGATGTGGTGAGGAAGTGTTACGTACCCGACAAAATCAATCCCGTGCTCCAGCTTTCTAATGGTGACCTTTTTGGGGTGAAGCTGAAGGCGCAACCTCTCTTCCAAAAAAGCTCCGATGGTCCCAATAAGCTCCTTCAGAAGCTCTGTCTCATTGGAGAGGATGATAAAGTCGTCGCAGTACCTCAGGTAGTGCTTCTCGCGGAGGTTATGCTTCACGAAAGCATCGAGCTCATGAAGGTAGATGTTGGCGAAAAGCTGCGAGGTTACGTTGCCTAGGGGGATTCCTTTAAGGTCTGATTTACTAGAGCGGAATCCATCGATAATGAGATCGATGAGCGAAAGCAAGCGAGGATCCTCCAGTCGAGGTCGAATCAATTCCTTCAAGATCATGTGGTTGACAGAGTCGAAAAAGCGCCTGATGTCCATCTTGAGTGCGTAGCACGGCTTTGTACCATTTGCAGACGACTTCCGAATCATATCTCGAAGAAGCTTCACACCCAGATGCGTACCTTTTCCCTTCCGACTAGCTAGCGAGTGGTAGATGAAGCCGCGATCAAAAAAATCCGCAGTGGCCGTATGGACCAGATGGTGCACTAGCCGGTCTTTCACCGTAGCTTTGCTGATGCACCTCTGTTTCGGGTCAGATACTTGGAACTGGTGATAGGGAGCATGTCGGTAGGCACCAGATCTGAGTTCCTCTTGTAGAGTGAATATCTCATCTTCCAGGTGCCGCTCAAAAAGTTGCACGTCTTTCTGTTTTCGCTTGCCTCGTTTAAACTCCTCCCAGCAGTCGAATAGATTAACGAGAGAGGTGATGCTCTCGAAGGGCTCGATCATGGCACAGGTGCGACCCGTTTTAGACATTCCGATTTTTCACAGGCTGTATGACCTCTATAAGCTGCTCCATAGTTATCACGCGAGGATCCCTAAATCTCAGCGCTATACGCTCTGGCAGAGGTGCGAGACTACCACACTCACGCTTTTGGAGACTCTGATCGAAACTAGCTATCAGAACGGAGATGCCCGCCTACAAACGCTCTTTAGCCTCAGCAACAAGCTCGACCTCCTCAAGGTGTTGGTCCGATTGGCAAAGGACACCCGTGCGATCGATCAAAAGCAGTACCTCGCCATTCAGACGATTATCCAAGAGGTAGGAAGAATGCTAGGCGGTTGGATCAAGTCCGTTCCCCGCTGAGCGTCAAACCCAGCGGGGCGATCTTAAGAAGTTCCGGGCCGACAGCGCGCCCACGTTGTCATTGTGGTCATTCCAGTTGTTGTTGACCTTGAGCCCCGAGGAGGGACCAAGACCACCAACAACGCAGCTGGCGGCAGCACCGCTATCCATCCACCTCACCGGGAGCAGAAACAACAAATTGCCATTTCCACGCCCTGTATTTCATTGGGGAACCAGAGCCCTAGTCTCCTTTCCCTCCAGATAACGGTACGAAGTTCTGTTCTGATGCACGCTATCACGATCCTTAAACCGTCAATATTCTGGCACCTGCTCCGTAAAGCAATAAACGAACTGTTTCGGGAGAATCACTGCCAATCAGTGGTCCTTCATTTCCAAAACGCAAAAGCCATATCATAGCATCCAAAACGAGTCAATAGATTGACATGTAAACTTTTTTATTCACGCCTGCGAAGTTGTTGGTTTTCTTTGGCTTTTATTTATTAAATCATGTATTATTGTTTTTTAGTATTTGTAATGAGGTGTGTAACTATGAGTAGCATCTTAGGGTCCCCTACGGGATCGCTGTCTGGTAATTTCCATGTAGGCCAG
>JBFIDQ010000303.1:0-3171 GCA_041603795.1 Chlamydiales bacterium | reverse complement strand
TATGATGCACCAGAAAAATGGGAACAGAAGTGTCAGGAAAATTGTTTTGAGAGAGGGCGCGTTATCCTAAGAATGTCACACCCCAGGTTGTGGCGACTAACTCGCTTGGTTTCGATTGCAAAGTTTAATTATCATAAACATTTTGGCGGAATGAAAGATTATGAAATTCAAAATGCTTTGGATTTCTATCGTTCCGAATTAGAAGAAGATCTTTTCAAAGCAATAGTAAATGAGGACTATGAAATCGCCAATGCTCTCATAGACGGAAACGTGACCCTGAAAACGGAGAGAAAGAATCACCTGACAGCATGGGTACGAGAGGGGCTGTTCGATAGAGCATTCCGGCAAGATAACATCGAAATTGCAATGCTGCTCGTCGAAATAGGCGCGGATCCGAGCCGCGCAGATGTTAACGGCCGGACATTGTTACATTTGGCAGGCGCAAAAGGTCACACCGAAATGGCGAACCTGCTCATCGCAAAGGGCGCAGATCTGAACGCGGTAAATAGATACGGCGCTACAGCCTTGTATACGGCAGTCAGCGAAGGTCATACCGAAATTGTGAAGCTGCTCATCGCAAAGGGTGCAGATCTGAACGCGACAAGTGGTTACGGCAGGACACCCTTGTATCACGCCGTCATCCTTGGTCACACCGAAATTGCGAAGCTGCTCATCGAAAGAGGTGCAGATCTGAACACGACAAATAATTACGGCAGTACACCCTTGTATCAGGCCGTCATCCTTGGTCACACCGAAATTGCGAAGCTACTCATCGCAGAGGGTGCAGATCTGAACGCGGCAGATAGATACCGCAGGACACCCTTGTATCACGCCGTCAGCCTTGGTCACACCGAAATTGCGAGGCTGCTCATCGAAAAGGGCGCAGATCTGAACGCGGCAGATTATCGCGGCAGGACACCTTTGTGTCAGGCGATCCTCCTTGGTTACACCGCAATTGTAGGAGCGCTCGTTGATAAGGGAGCTGCTCTTAACCTCCAAGACAGTGGAGGCAGGACTGCTCTAGTTTGGGCAGCCGGCAATGTTGGCATCGAGCCCACAAGAGCACTTGTTGCGGCAGGTGCAGACCTCAATATTCGAAATTCTGCAGGGCAAACAGCGCTTATGGCGGCTGTAACCTCTGGAAAGGCAGAGGTTGCCCGGGTACTATTTGAGGCTGGCGCCGCTTATTCTGATGCCAATGCAGAAGCGGTGGAGAAAGTGGTAAATGGCGTCGAGGGAGCGAAGCGGAACGTCTTTAGGGGAGGCGTGAGGGCGTGTAACTTGGCTGCAATAGCGGGAAAGGATGCGCAAGACCACTCGGTTCCGGTAGCAGATCTGAGGGAATTAAAGGGTGATTCTGTGGTCATTGTCCGGTCGCTGAAGGGAGAGACCTTTTCACTCAATCGTGCACTGCTTTGTGCGCACTCCCCGTTCTTCCTTGACCTCTTTACCCTGGATCCAGGGGTGACCGGGCTTGACTTGAACATTCAGTCTGACTTGTTTCCAGCTATCGAAACTGGTTGTGCCGGGCACGAAATGAACCTAGAGAATATGAAGATGGACCGGCTTCTCGATCTTCTGCGCACGTTGGAGCAATATCAATTTGATCATCTGATCCCTCAATGTGAGAAACAGATTCTCCTGAATCTCACCCCGGATAATGCTGAGGACTGTTTTAAGGTAGCATCGGGACTCAACAGAGTTTCCCTTGCCAAGGCAAGCGCAAGCCTTCTGCCGGAGGGGTCGCCACTAACAGAGGAGGCTACTACCTACCTAGGCAAGAAGTCCACCAAGAAGGCGCTAGCAAAACCGCCTCTAACCACGACCTGGAGCTTCAATCCTCTCTTCGACCTCGATGAGGGTATGCCAAAAAAAGTAGGATCCGACGCTACCCTCAACGAGCACCCTGTGCATCAAGCGGCGCTATTGCGAGCAGGGATATCCCTTGGAAGCCTTCAAGCAGCCTTCAAGCCAGGGAACGATCAAGAGCTTTTAAAACCCCTGCTTCGGGTGATCTATACCGGAGAAGTCGAGGAGGGTTTGAACGAAGCATCCATCCAATCTCTCATCGAATTGCTTGAAAGCATCGAGGGCGAGGCGCCCTATAAGGAACATATCTTGGAAGCGCTTGGAAATCGCTATCTCGAGTTGACCATGGATAGCGTTTTAGAGGGCACTTTCTCCCCGGAAAACCTTAAGGCACTGCAAGGTCGTCTAAAGGTAGGAGCCATAAACCTCACGGATCGACCCGACCTAACCAACGAGCAATTCAATCGGCTCATGAGCCTGGTCAGCCCTACTCATGCTCCAACTCTGTATACCGATAGCTGTGCTCAGCTTACCGACACCACCGAACTCGATCGGCTGACCCCAGCTGCCGCTTGAGGTGGGTGTCCGCCACCTCGACATCGATGAGGTGCAGCATTGGCTGCCCTAGACCATTCCTAGGTCCCCGCTCCATTGAGTCGCTTTTTTGCTGCGGAAGCAGCAGCGGCACCTAGCCCCTGGTGAAGGCGCAGCCGGAACCTGGGGTACGCTTGCAGAGAGAGTTCGCACTGCGGCAGCATCGCCGGCAGCTCTTTACCTTAAGCGAGTTCTAGCCGTCTTGTTCAGGTGGTTTGATGTCTATCACAAATCGCCTGTCATATGGAATGTTTTGCTTTCGAAGAAAACCGGTGTACTCATCTTCAAAGCTCTCGGTTTTATGATGCTCTTCTTGATTGCGAATGTATTTGATCAGAACGTCTAGCTGGGAGAAGCTGACGGAAAACGAGCCATAGCCCTGTTGCCATTTGAAAGAAGGTATGTGTGGGAATGTTTGGCGTATCCATTGAGATGATCTTGCCTTAACTGTTCGCACCAGGTCTTCAAGAAACGCGACTTTGTTTAACCTGACCAATAGATGAACATGATTCTCGATGCCTCCAATTTCAACCAGCTGACCTTCCATGTTCCTTATTGTGCCCCCCATATATTCGTAGAGACGTTCCTTCAATTCGGGGGTGATCAAATTCTCGCGTAGCTTCGTAGACCAAACAAGATGAAAAAAAATGCGAGCGATAGGTGTGAGCCATTTAATGTTCTGGTTTTTTGTATTACAACTGGGCAGGTCAGCGTATCAGGTAACTTTCATATAAACAAGATGCCATCTGCCGGCGCTGCTCCCGCAGC
>JBFIDQ010000302.1:0-3179 GCA_041603795.1 Chlamydiales bacterium | reverse complement strand
TGCTCGCAAGAAGATCGCTTTCGGCAACTCCGATTCCTTTGGGTAAAATTCCTCGAAAGAACGCGACCACGTTCTTACCCGCTCGAGATCGCCCACCTTGCCAGCGGCCGCGATTCCGATGAGCAAAGCTGCCTGGTGATACCCGGGCTCATTCGAACCCTCAATGATAAAGCGCTCCGCTGCCTGTACGGCCTCCTGATAGCGCTTCAGAAGAATTAGAGAGCGGCTACGATAGAACGAAAGGCGTAGTCCTTTTTCCTTGGGGAGCAGCTTCTCAAGCTCCGAAAAGCGCTCAACAATCGCCTCATTATGATTGGCTTGTAGAAGGAGTCCCGCCTCCAACCACGCCGCATCGGGCTTTCGCTCGCCATCGATAGCAATCACCTCCCGCAGCGTCTGAATCGCTCCGCTCGGATTGCCCTCTTTTTCCAGCTGTGCCGCCTGAAAAAGAAAGAGCTCTTTCATCTGTTCATTCTCCACTGCCAGCTCCTTATAGACCCGAACAGCCCTAGGGAGGCGATCCGTGTTGCGATAGACAGTGGCGAGATGTAGCTGTGCTTGTTTTCGATAGGGAGTACCCACAAGCTGCAAAAAAATCCTCTCCGCCTCCTCCCACTCCTCAGCTTGTAATCGAACGCTTCCAAGGTAGTAGGCAGCTGCCTGCTGAGCGACCGATTCCATAGTACCGCTATCACCAGCTGGAAAACGCTCCGCAAGCTCCTGCACCTGTTTTGTGTCCCCTAACTCGAAATGAGCCCGAATCAGATTCGGAAATGACCTTTCGTAGAGATCGACAGTGACCACCTCATGGTACGCCGCAACGGCGTCATCCCAGTGCCCCAACGCCATCGACGCATCTCCCAGCACAGCCTGCAGATGCTCCATCTCCTCGCTTGCCGGATAGGCGCGAAAGAAATTATGGATTTCAGATCGTACCAAGTCATACTCGTGATCGCCCCACAGCGCAGCAATTCGCCTTACGGCAAATGTCTGCTCCTCGCTAGCGTGAACCAGTGAAGCTGTAGAAAAGAACAATAGTGCAATTAGAGTTTTGCTCATCGGAACACCCATTTTTTTGGCAGTATACTAAATGGTGATTTTTACCTGCCTATGCCCCATAAAACTTGATGAGGGCGTCCGCCTTGCTATGTTGCGTGTGGCGAAGTTCCTCGTAGATACGTAAGCCGTCACCATTTTTTCCCTGCTGGAAGTACAGGACCCCAAGCTTGAAGAGGGTTTCCTTGTCATCTGGGCGGATGCGTAAAATCGTCTCATACTCACGAATTTCTTCCTCCGGCATCTGCAGATCGTGATAGCTGTAGGCTAGCTGCGCATGGATCCACGGATCATCTGGAGCGTAGTCACGGAGGATCTGAAATTCTTCGATGGCTCGACCAGAAACGGTCCGAAAGCGATCACGCATGGCCTCCGAGAAACGCCCGGATGGCGTCCATCGGTCGTCATCATCACTCACCTTTGGTTTCGCGTAAAGAGCTGACAGTAAAACGTAAGCATTCGCCAACGATGCGTGGATTTCCAGATTTGTTGGTTCACATTTGATGAGCCTCAGGTGTTCTTCAATCGACGCCTGAAGCAACAACTCTCGCGTCTGATGCACATCTTCCCAGTGCCAATAGCAGCTAAACTTTTGCATGCCCAGTTGTAGTGGTGCGAGTCCCTT
The DNA here is from genome assembly GCA_041603795.1 of Chlamydiales bacterium. Taxonomy (GTDB): domain Bacteria; phylum Chlamydiota; class Chlamydiia; order Chlamydiales; family JBFIDQ01; genus JBFIDQ01. Next base: position 1,498 of record JBFIDQ010000302.1, on the reverse strand, counting down.
GGGGAGGCGATAGAAGTGATATTCCTGGTCTTGTAGCCGGCTCGCCATTCGACTCACTGCTTGAGCCAACCCCAGGTGATGTTCCGGTACGCCCTCCTGATAATTCATCCAATTGCGGCAGCGCTCAAGAAAGCTCGAACGTAAATTGAGCAATTCCTCCGGGCGTCGCGTTTTCCAGTAGAGCCTCAGGATAAAATAAGAGAAGACGGTAAGAAACAGGAGAGCAAAGCTAAGGGCCACTAGGTGGGATCGAGAAAGTATCGAGAAAAAAGTGGTAAAAAGAACACTTTCCACCGCAAATAGAGCGAAGAAAATATGATGAAAGAAAACGGCCTTTCTTGAGGATCGTCGAAACCCGACGAGAAACGGTTCAAGCTCCTCCTCGACAAACCGCTGAAACCCCTGCTGATCGAATTGCAGTGTTTCCGCTCCTAGACGTGGCTCCTCCACACCGGAAAAGGACATTCCACGCACCCCCTAGTCTTCCAACGACAATATACCCCAACTTGCGATTAAACCGTTTGGGTATGAATCCCCTCTTCGCGCAACTCCTCCTGGTAGAAGAGAACAAGGCCTGTTAGGACAATGACTGCGGACACAATAAAGGCGTAAGAAACCACTTCTCCGAACCAGAGCCACTCGAACAAAGCGGTAAACATGGGCGTCATGAATCCTGCAAACGACAGGAAAGTGACCGTATAGCGTTTGAGGAGAAAACCGTAGAGGTTGTAGCAGACAAGGCTAGAAATGATAATCATTAAGGCTGTTGCTTCCAGGAACGGAACGAAGTCAGTGACTGGCACAGGTGACCAATCCTCGATAAGATAAGAGTTCATCGTTGCCAGGGCCCCACCAAATAGCATGCTCCATCCGTTTGCTGTCACCGGACAAATTCCCTTTTCGCTCACCAACTCCCGCATAACGATCCACCCATAGACCGTCGAGCATGCAGCACATATGACCGATATTTCTGCCCACGAGAGAAAGGTCACGTGACCAGATAGATTTTCGTAGGCCCCCTGGTTCATTAGAATAGGGATGAATCCCAAAAATCCTACTGCCAGTCCCAGTCCCTTCTTACGAGAAACCGTTTCCGACAGGATCAGATATGACAAAAGTGCCGAAATAAATGGGGTAAGACTGTAGATAAAACAGGTCTTTGCTGGAGAGAGGTATTGCAGTCCCCAAAATTCAAAGACATTTGTCATATAAATATTGAACAACCCCAAAAGAAACATCTTTCCCATGATATGGCTGCTCAGTCGAAATACCCCCAATCCATGTGTTGCCGCTCGATAGCCCAAAAGAATAAAGCCAGCGACGAGCATGCGACTCCCCACCAAAAAAAATGGAGAGGAGTGAAGCAACGCCTCCTTCGCTATGACAAAGATACTCGCAAAGAGTGCGTAGAGCAAAACAACAAGAAACATAGTATTTTCCACCTGAGTTGCGCCATGATAACCCGGCAACATGGTGGATGTCTAGCGTGGTTTTTGTG
>JBFIDQ010000301.1:0-3310 GCA_041603795.1 Chlamydiales bacterium | reverse complement strand
GAAAGCCGCTGGTATGAGACAGGCTGCCTAGTAGAGGTCTTCTCAGAAATCTTGAATTGAGTCATTTTTCCGGCCTAGATCGGGAGCGTTCCCGCGACCTCAAGTGTTACCCTAGAACCCCTGTTTTTGAACCATGCCAAAATTCTATGCTATCCTGCTGCTCTAAATTTTACGCGAGAGCCGGTCTAGATGCTTACAAAAGTTGTTCATTTTTTACTCCTCACACTAGCGATTTTAGCCGCTCCACTTCGAGGGGATGTCTCAAGTCCACCGCGGGTCGAGTGGACAAGTGGTGCTGAATTTTCGGTCTCAGAGACACTGATCGCGGAGGTGACGGAAAAAAGTGACGGGTTATACGATCTTGAAATCCGAGACTGTGTCGAAACATGGGAAGTTGGAGTTTATGCGACGCTATTTCGGCAGCTTGATGGTCTATACACGATTTATGTGGGCTACCTGACAGCTACCGAGCAGCACACAGGAAACCAGTTCCTGGCCGCCGTTATTGAAACTGGCAAGCAACTTCAAGTTAGCAGTGTTTTTCTGTTTGACGCGGCGACTGTGACGGACACGGAGGTCGTAGATGGCGCGTACCATCGAATTTTCCTCCGTTCTTTTCGAATTTTTGTCGCTGACACCCCTGAAGGGTGGTACGAGAGTAAGGGGTTCGCTCCGATGACAGAAGCTGAAGTAAAGGCCTGGTACCAGGCTTTGGAGGTTGTTGGTCCGGATGAAGATATCCTCGATGAGGAAGAGGGGAATCCAAGCTTATTTTACTCGGCAGCCAAAAAGGTTGTGCGAGAAGTGACCATGCGAGAATTGATGGAGGCGGTCCCTTTTTTAACCGAGGCTGGATATTCAACCCATGCAAATATAATTCTAAGTCTCTCCGGATACGGAATTGATCGCACCCTTCATGATGTGTTGGCTGAGGTGGCAGCGACTGATCGTGCACTACTAATGCAAGCAAATCGCTTCCTTATCAACTGGGAAAATAGCCCTATATGCCGCATTTTGGTGGAATATGTGCGTGATGAAGAAGCTGATTCGGAGGTGGCGGACTGCTTCGCGCTGTTGTCTGCTACACTGGGCAGTTTTGTCATGGAAGAATATATGGATGAGGAAATTAAATTCGAGGTGGCTATGGAGGTCGTGCATGGTTTACTTGCCGGAGAAGAGCCTGATGCCTCCGATCTGGAATTGCTCGAAGGATTCAAATGGGCATCCGCTTATGTGAGCCTCTTGCAGAAGATAGAGGAGGAGTCGGAACCAGATCTGCGCGGTGACCTTATTGATGATGCAATGGATTTCGGGGTTTCGGGCGATTTGCCCCTTAGTGATTTTTTCCCCTCTCTAAGACGAATTGCAAAAATGCCAGCAGGCAGCATGATTGACGGCGCTGAGGGTCTTTTATGTGAGTACATTCAGTCTCTACCACCGGAAGATTGTGAAGAATTTTGGGAGGGGTTTTGGGAGAGCAAAATACCGGCTCTATTGGTTCAGTCCTTCGAACTATTGGGGAAGCAAGGTGGTGGTGAGCTCTGGCCTCTAGTTCAGCTTGAACTGGCTAAGATGGTCATCGGAAGCCAGTCCTACTTTGTCTACCACTATTAGCGCCTCAAGCTATTCGCTAAAGCTTGCTGTGAACCAGAATTCTTTGCGGTAGTCGAGGACTTTGCTAAAAATTTCCGAGAGGTCGGTATCTACTCGCTGTAAGATCGCCTTTTGCTGATCGAAGGGGACCGCAGGGAGGTCACATGATACGTAGATTTTTTCGCGTTTGATGCGGATGCGGTTATTGACCTCTTTTCCTGGAAAAAGGGTCTGCCAATACTGCGTGAGATAGCCCTCAATTATGGACTCATCGACCTGCACCGCTCGATCTCCCATGCGGACGTGATAGAAGTGACGGCGGCTCTGCACCACAACACCAGCTACCATCAGAACGCCCAAAGCAAACAATCCAATGCCAACCAAAGCAATCGTCCAAGTTCCACTTGCTAACCAGGAAATCATGGAGCTGCGAAAGGCCGGAACCCACGGCCAAATGATGGCGAATAGGCCAACTAGGGCTACAAGTAGGCCAAGCAAAAAAGTCATGAGCGTTGATTGAAAGTTCGCCGATCGCATTAAAAGTCGTCCGTGTATTCCTTTTCAATAGCAGATCCCGCCAATGCAGGCTCGGGAGTGGTGGCTAGCGCCTTCTGACCAATCAACAGTTGGTGAGGGTCGGCGATAATCACATTCTTGAAGACCACATGAACGGTGGCCACGTGAAGACCTGAGAGTCGGGTAATCTGCTCCGTAACCTTCAGCTGGATCTCTTCCGCCTTTTCAGGTATAGACACCCCATAACAGATGTTTACTTCTAGCTTAACTTTAACGGTATGACTGCTAGGGTCCTGCTCCGCATGGATCCCCTTTATCCCCTCAACGCTGTCGCGTCCGAGAATATTATCGATGAAGTTGCCCTCAAGCAGACTCACCCCTTCAATGTTTGAAAGTACCTGAAGGACATACGCTTGAAAAACGCGGTTCTCGATATCTCGAACAAACAACGTTTCTGGTATCTCCAATTCTTTGGTATCGACGCCTTCCGCCATAATCAACTCCCAGCCTTAAGTCTACAATGCTATACTAAAGGAGGTATAAAAGACGAAAGGAAAAATGGGTCTATGGATAACGAGTTTCCCTTGCTCATAGTAGCAATGTTTGTTCTTGTTTTTGCCATCATCACATCGAATGTGGCGGGGCGCAGGGGACGTGATCCCTTTATCTGGTTTTTTATCGGAGTCCTTTTAGGATGGATTGGTCTTATCCTTGTGTTTCTGCTCCCTCGTGTTGAAAAAACGGAGCCAACTAAGGAAGAAGTTGCGCCTACCATCGACCTTACGCCAGAGGAGCCTGATGTGCGAGTGCGGGATTGGTTTTATCTCGACGCGGAGCACGAGCAAAAGGGTCCAGTAGGTTTCGCTGAATTGCAAAGGTTATACCAGGAGCACTTGATCCCGAAGACAACACTGGTGTGGGCGGATGGAATGCCTGAATGGCAGGCGATTGCCGCTACGGGAGGTCTTCTTGCGGCGTTAGAGCTTAGCTCTGAATAGAGCGTGAGCGCGCGCTAGACGAAGATCTTCCCATGAGTACTCCTTTCCGCAATCTTTTAACTTGTCCTTAAGCTCACGTAGGAAGAGATTCGGCTTTTCTTGGATGTATGGAGTGATCGCTTCGACAATTTCCTGCGAGACGTAAAGGTGGGGGTCTTTTACGGCACCCTCTTCAAGGAGGCGCTCAAGGTAACCGCCGAGAG
>JBFIDQ010000300.1:0-3314 GCA_041603795.1 Chlamydiales bacterium | reverse complement strand
TTCCCATATGTAAGAGATTGTGGATGGCGGCGAAGCTCCCTCTGCGCGACTCCGCGACCTCCCCGCCTCTGCGTTTAAATGATTTTTATAATGTGATTGCCTGGTCCCACGCCCCCTTCGGTCGCCAAAGAAGAATGGTATGTGATATACCATGTTGTCGTCGGTTAAATGGAGAACATACGATGATGCGATTGCTCGCCCTAATGTTGCTTTTGGAGGTTTCTTTGATGGCTGATCCATACGACCTTTCGCCTTGTCCTAACTCGCCAAACTGCGTGTCAAGCTTGGCCGATCCATCCGATGCGCATTACGTTGCGCCACTGGATGTCTATTCAGAAAATGGTCCTATATGGCTTCTTGCCGCACTTCTTGAGGAGTGGAAGGGGATTAAATTGGTCGAGGTCGACGATATTTACCTCCACGCTACTTGTACATCTTCTTGGTTTCGTTTTGTTGACGACCTCGAATTGCTTTATGTGCCGGAAGAGAGCCTTATTCATGTGAGGTCGGCGTCACGTACGGGGTATTGGGATCTTGGTGCTAATCGTCGTCGAATCGAGCGCATTCGTGAGCAGTGGGACGGCCAACACTAAAGAGTGGAGGGTTGCAATGCGATTCGCAAGCGTTGGATGTGAGGTTGCCAACTTTCAGGGAATTTTTCAGGAACTGAAAATAGTTCGTCGGGTTCGTTGTCAGCAAAAATGGAGGCACTTGCCATTTGGTGATAGCGCTCAGGATCGTTGTCTAGGGCAATGATGAAGTCAGCTGCCACCTCAAGGTTGTCAAAATCATTGATGTCAACGTAACTATCCGGATTGAAGAAGCGCCTCGCTGCGTTGGAATCGCCCCAGTAAATGGGAATAGCCCCTGAAACAAATGCGTTCATGATCTTTTCCGTCACGTAGTGAGATTTACAACAGTTTTCCATTGCAAAGACAAATCGATAGTTGGAGTAGGTTTCGATCAAAGCATCCCCACGCCATCCTCCAGGGACCATTTCGTGTGTATTGCTGCACTTTCCAAGAGCATGTGCGTTCAGGGGATCTCGTTCACGGAGAAGTCGAAAAAGTTCCTCTCGCTCAGTTATGGTGTGACTATTGACATACGCCACTAAGTAGGGTCTCCTCTCACCTTTCCGTTGTGGGAAGCGTCGCAGATGAGGCAGCTCATAGCGAGCGCCGACGGCCTGCGGCAGGTAGAGGTCGATATCCGACGTTGGTACAGTCGTGATCACACGAAAAAGCGGTGGGTATCCCAATCGGTCGTCAGGTACAAAGGGCTCCCCAGAAAAAACCAAGTAAGGTGCTCTGCTATTCGTACGAAAGCGGGGTTCTTCTCTAAAGCAAAAGCTCCTCACAATCAGGTCCGGATCGCGATACTCATTACTCCACTCGATGTCGCGATCAGGATGGGCGATTCGCAGCATGGAATTGACCGTCTCCTGCGCCCAACGTCCCTGACCTTCAGAAGCAACGACTAGTTTGGTGGGGTCTGCCCGTATTTTATTTGCTCGAACAGCTACGGCAAAGTGGATTGGAAGGAGAAAAATTAAAAATAGTATTTTGTATAGCATGGTACCCACAAGGATATCACGGGCACGTTAAATCGGGCAAAACTAGCGTGTGGGATCGTTGCGCATCAGAGAATGCCAATACGCCCTCCATCTGAGCGGGAGGATCGATGCCATGTTCTTGTTAAAATTTTTCAAACTCTTGGCAGGTTGTTCGAAGTCAAATAGGGCAACTTGCCGCTTATCGTGAGTGAAACGGATGTTGTTGAAGCAGCAGTCTTTGATGGGGACATGACTCAAAAGAATATATAGCTCTCTAAGCATGTCTCCATCCCAGAAGCCATCATTTGTCCAAAGAGCCCGACTGGCCAAAGGGCTCAACAAGGAAAGCTGGGTTTCAACTAGCACAAACCCCTTAGGGTACCGTACGGGTTCGGGCGGTTGTGGCTGTGCGGGTAGGGGGTAAATCAATTTAACAGGAATTGCCACTCGCGAAAGGCCGTATTCCTTGATCACTTTTTGCATGCGTGCTGCGACCTGTGCCCGGGTCACAAGTGTGTTGAGCGGAACCTGACTGCGATGAATATCCGGGACAGCCTTGACAAGGTGTCCAGGTAGATCCTTATGAGTTCCAACTAAAAGATGATCCTTTTGAGCCAAGGGTGAAAACCCGGCAGCCTTGAACGTTTGGTTGGAGAATGTGGCGCGGGATGCGCGAAAGATAGCATCTACTGGGGCAAACATGGGATGGTGTTCAGCGAGTAGATAGGGCTGTATTTCCTTCCATTGTGCGTCGCCAATGTAGGGGCCCTGTTTGAAGTGCCAAGAGCCACATACAGAAAAGGTGTCCGTTGAAAACGGGGTAACTGTTTCAATGATCGTCGTTTCTGAGCAGTGAAGGCGAACGGCTCCGGTGCCGGAAGCCTTAACATAAATCGCGTGTTGTGGAATCTGCACCTCAACTTCGCTTCCATCTAAGCGAATGATCCCATCCAACTCCTCAACAGTTATCTCGCCAGAGAACTTATCACAGTGGATGGTGCACTCCTCTTGTGAACTCACCAAGTAGAGCTGTAGACTCTCATCCGATATTTGTATTTGGGTCCCTTCTTGGGCCGAGGGTGGGATGTGAATCACGAGCTCGTATTCGGAGTCGATGATGCAAATATCGGGAGCGCCTCCCAGCAGAGCGGAGTAGGCGATCGCAAGAAGGGCAAGGGCAATTCGATGCATGGGTTTCCTTATAAAAGGATCACTCTGTGTACAGGCGTATCTTGTAGTCAAGTTAATTGTAGTGCTCTTAGGAACGAAGTTCCGACAGATGCTATCCTATGGCCGCGCGGGGTATAACATCTGTCGGGGCGTCCTCTGAAAGCAACTGGATAAATAGAGGTATAATAGGCAGAATGGGAGTGTCGAAATTCTAAAGGAGAAGAAATGACTGCCATTACAAATTGCAGCGGGTCTGCCTGTTCAAGAGGTATAGCCGAATCCCAACGGCCTTCTGAGAAGGCAACGAGCTCATCACGTGCTCCGACTTATATGGTCGTGTTGGATATAGACGGTGTCCTAGCAGTAGGTGAAGGTGGTAACGAAAAATTGGATAGGTTTTTTGGTAAGCATGGTCACGTTGTTCATGCTATAACTAAGCACTACATTTTTCCTGGGGTAGTTGAATTCTTAACACGACGCCCTTTCAACAGCGAAGTGCGACAAATTGACCTGATTTGAATCGCTAGCATAGTTTCAAAAAAAGCAGGGGCCCGGAGACTGGGCGGCTGAAGGGGAGAGCGACGAGCACGGC
>JBFIDQ010000299.1:0-3361 GCA_041603795.1 Chlamydiales bacterium | reverse complement strand
GCCTCGGGATTGCCCGTGGTGAAGCTCAACTTAGGCGAACCTGACTTCAACATCCCGCCACAGGTAGAAGAAGCGGTCATTCGCTCTCTAAGAGATCACAATACCCACTATTGCGATCCAAAAGGGATCCTCCCACTACGCGAGGCGATCGCAAAACAAATGTGGGACATGCGGAGTTTGTCGGTTTCACCGGACCAGGTGGTGGTTTTTCCTGGTGGCAAGCCCTCCATCGGATTCGCCCAACAGATCTATTGCAATCCCGGCGACGAAATCATTTATCCGAGTCCTGGATTTCCCATATATGAGTCCTTTATCGACTACGTAGACGCGGTAGCGCGTCCTCTCCACCTCAAAGAGGAGAACAATTTTTGCTTCACCGTCGATCAGCTTGAGGAGTTGATTACTGACAGGACAAAACTCATCTATCTCAATTTCCCTTCTAATCCTACCGGGGGAATTGCCACCCAAGCCGAACTAGAAGCCATTGCAGAGGTAATCCTAAGGCGCTGTTCACCGGACGTACGGGTTTACTCCGACGAAATTTATGAGTACATCACCTTCGATGGGGTCAAGCACACCTCGATTGCCTCGATTCCAGGTATGGCGTCACGTACCATCATCGCTAGCGGCATGTCGAAGACGTTTGCGTGGACCGGAGGCCGTGTTGGCTATGCAGTCCTTCCTTCTATAGAGGAAGCGGAGGCCTTCAAAAACCTCAACATCAATTACTTTAGCTGTGTCTCCCCCTACAACCAAATTGGAGCGTGCGAGGCTCTTTCCAATCCCGACGTAGCGGACGAAGTACAGAAAATGGTGTCGACGTTCGAAGAGCGTCGTACTTGGATTCACGAGGCGCTCAACGCGATCGACGGCGTAACCGCCAATAAACCTGGAGGCGCGTTCTACATCTTCCCCAACATCTCCGGTGTGTGTCGGAATTTGGGAAGCGACGACCCTCATGCTTCAACGCTTTTTCAGATGTTCGCACTTTATCACCACCAAGTAGCCGTCATGGACCGCCGCTCTTTTGGCAAGATCGGGTCCGAAGGTGAGCACTATCTCCGCCTTAGCTTTGCGGCAAATCAGTCACAACTGGAAGAGGGCATCAGACGATTGAAGTCTGCCTCTGAAGACCACGAGGGCTTTGCCGCATTTCTCGCAAAAGGGGAACACCTAGCCTAGATGAAAATCGTCATCGCACCCGACTCGTTTAAAGAGAGTCTAACCGCCCTTGAGGCGGCAGAAGCCATTGCAGAAGGGCTACGAATGATCTGGCCGGAGGCCAATCTTCTGCTGGTGCCCATGGCCGATGGCGGAGAGGGAACCGTGCAGGCGGTTGTCGACGCCATGCAGGGGGAGCTTCGTGAAACGGAAGTTCAGGGACCTCTTGGTCAGCCGACCCTCGCACAGTGGGCTTATATTCCTAAGGAAAAAACTGCTGTGCTCGAGATGGCGGAGGCATCCGGACTCGAACTCATCCCGCTAGAAGAACGCAATCCCAAACTTACCTCGACGTACGGCACTGGTGAGCTCATCCTAGCGACGCTTGATGCTAAAGTGGAACGTATTCTCATCGGACTTGGCGGCAGCGCCACCGTCGATGGTGGAATGGGAGCATTAGCAGCCCTCGGCATTCGTTTTTTCGATGCCGAAGGAAGTGAGCTCACTCCCAGTGGCGCCGCTCTTTCCTCCATCGCCCGCATCAACATAGATGCACTCGACCCACGCCTAAAGACAGTCGAACTGGCGATCGCCTGTGACGTTAATAATCCACTCCTAGGCGAAAAGGGCGCCTCAGCCATCTATGCTCCACAAAAAGGAGCATCCCGCAGTGAGGTGGGGCTTTTAGAATCAGGCATGACCAATTGGGCCAAGTACCTACCAGAAGAGGTTGTTAACGCACCCGGCAGCGGTGCTGCTGGCGGGCTAGCTGCGGGCCTCCTCGCATTCATTGGAGGCAAGATGCTGTCAGGGGCGGATTTCATTGCCAAGCTTGTCGATCTAGACGGAGCACTTAACGGCGCTGACCTCGTCATCACTGGCGAAGGGGCAATCAATGAGCAAACGGTCCATGGAAAAACTCCCATAGGTGTAGCACAACGCGCCAAATGCCCCGTAGTCGCTCTAACAGGCGCACTAGGAGAAGGATTCGAGAAGACCTATGACGCAGGCATCGACGTCTGCTGGCCCATCGAGCCCTTTCCATGTACACGAGAACAAGCTCTCCGCGAGGCGAAACAAAACCTTACCGGCGCCGCGGAGCGGCTCGCACGAACACTAGAAATCGGAAAATCCTTATGAAACCCTCTCTCTTCCTCACTCGACAGTTACCCCAAAAAGCGATGGAACGTCTTCAGGACTATTTCTCGGTTACCTGCAACCCAGATGACCGAGTTCTTTCAAAAGCAGAAATCCTAAAACACATCGACAGCGATGCCCTACTCTGCCTTCTCACAGATACGATCGATAAGGAAATCATCGAGGCAAATTCTAACCTCAAAGTCATCTCCAATTACGCCGTCGGGTACAACAATATCGATGTTCCTGCCGCAACAAGTGCTGGTATTCCCGTATGCATCACCCCTGGTGTGCTCACCGAAACTTCAGCCGACTTCGCCTGGGCCCTTTTAATGGCGGTCGCCCGCCGTGTTGTAGCAGCAGACCGCTATACCCGGGATGGAAAATGGAACGGTTGGGGTCCCATGTTGTTTTTAGGCAATGACGTCCATGGAAAAACGCTAGGCATCGTGGGGATGGGCCGCATCGGCCAAGCCGTCGCTAGGCGGGCTGAAGGATTTGGCATGCGCGTGCTCTACCATTCACCGTCGCCAAAACCTGATGTAAAGGGTAGTCACGTCGAACTGGACGAGCTCCTAACGGAATCCGACTTCGTATCCCTTCACTGCCCACTAGCGCCCGCAACGACTCACCTCATTGGTGCTCGAGAGCTCGACCTCATGAAAACAAACGCCTACCTCATTAATACGGCTCGAGGTCCAATTGTTGACGAAGGCGCACTCCTCAAAGCACTAAGCAACAATGAAATAGCAGGTGCTGGCCTCGACGTATTTGAACGCGAACCAGAAATTCTAGAGGGGCTCTGTCAACTCGACAACGTGGTCCTCGCACCACACATCGCAAGTGCTACCCTGGAGACACGCACACAAATGGGTATTCTCGCGGCTGAAAATGCCATCGCCGTTTTTGAGGGCAAGCCACCACACGCGATCGTGAATCCAGAAACCCTTTCGCACAAAGTTTAGAGGCAAGTATTCATCGAACGGCTTCGACTTAGTGCAAGTACTTAAGAATCATATGGATGAAACTATTTTCAACGTAGAAACACTTAGCACAGGACAAT
>JBFIDQ010000298.1:0-3416 GCA_041603795.1 Chlamydiales bacterium | reverse complement strand
TATGCCATCATTTTATGCCGTTCCTTCAGAACTCAAGCTCTTTCGCTACTACCTATGGCTCACGCCATAGGCTGATATCTGCCGGGACATTCGTCCCTAAAAAATGGCTCTTTCCTAGAGCCTCTCTAGTCCGAACTGACGCTATTTACGAATTCATTTCACGGAATTGGTATAACATACTCTCTAACTGACCTAACACTATTTATGCTCCTAGAAAATCGATATCAATAAAATTTTACTACAAAACAAGGGTAAAACGCCAGTATAAAATCAAGAATATAGATGCGAGGATTCCGCTTCAGTTTCAGGGTATTTAGCGCGGGATATGCGGAATGAATTTTAAATGGACGACAGCGAGTAGACACCAAACGGTAGCGTTTTCTTCTTATGGACCTGCTTGTTGTTGATAAGGACGGCAGCCTCCTCGATGGAGGCTCCAGCGGCTTCGATGAGCTCGCGTGCAGCGTTAAGGGTTCCGCCTGTCGAAAAGAAGTCGTCCACTACGACCACCCTTTGGCCCTTAGTGAGTGCTCCTTTACGCATTTCGAGGCGATCTTCGCCGTAGATCTTGGAGTAGGAGGCATGATGAACATCTCCGGGTAGTTTTCCTGCCTTACGTATCATCACTAGGGGAACATTCAGCCGATAGGCGAGCGGTGCGGCGAAAAGAAAGCCCCGTGCTTCGAGTCCAGCAATGGCGTCGATTCGCTTCCCTCGGTATCGCTCGTATAAATGATCAATGACGCTGGTGAATAGGTGGCTATCTTCTAGGATGGGGCTGATATCGGAGTAGATGATCCCCTTTTTAGGAAAATCGGAATAGCGCACAAGGGCGTTAGGAATCGCAGTCTGCAAGTCGACGCTTCCATTGAGGGCGAGAGAGTAAAATGTGGCGATGAGGAGCAAGGCATACTTCATGTCGGTTTCCTATTCGTAGACCAGTTTTCCAAAGGCATCGCGAATCATTTGGGCGCCCTTCTTTCTCTCGTCGATGGGGGGTTGTCTTTGGCGCTTGTCGTGAAAAAAGTTTATATTGTAATCGCCATGGCGGCGATCATTGTAGGTAAGGAAGGCCATTCGACGTGGAGCTGCACTCGTGTTGGCTTCCGAGTAATGTGGCGTATAGGCGTCAAACAAAACGAGGTCTCCCGCCTCCAACTCTACCTGCCTCCACGTGAGGGTAGAGATTGCTTCGTCGCTAAGTGGACTTTTGAGAGGTCCCAGGAGTCCCTTCCTATGAGCTCCTGGAGCGAAAAAGAGAGCTCCATTGCTTGCGGTGCTGTCGTCAAAGGAAAAGGCTAGTGATAGAAGTCGATTTCCATAACGCTCCCATCCTGCTGCCGCATCCTGATGAGGCGGAAAGGCGCCGCTACCGGGTATTTTGTAATTAATTTTGTCCTTTAGAAGAACGGCCGGTTCTCGTATGCAGGTGGCGACCAGATTGTCGATACGGGGACCTATGAGAAGGGCCTTGAGGTCTTTTGAGCAATAGGACAGAAAATTCTCCACTCGATCGAATCCCGTATCGCTATCATAGCGGAGGAGAGTTCCCGGCGAGGGTGTTTCTTCCGCCATGGCGCGAAGTTCCGGAAGAAAGGAGGCGGCTTTTTCTGTTGAGACAAACTGTCGGTAGGTTAGGAGTCCCTCGCGCTCGAAGAGCGCTGCGCTATCAACCCGTTCAAAAACCCCATTTATCCAGTACTTCCCTAGGGGGTCGGTGAGAAAGTGATAGGTAAAGGAGAGGTTGGGGTCCTCGGCAAGCAATTCCGCGACTGTATCCAGCAGTTCATGCGTTGTGTAGCGGCTGCGGTAGCGCGTGACCTCACCCTTATTCTCCAAGCCCTCCTTTGGAGTGTCATGGATCGTTGTCGAGAAATAGAACCGCCTCCTGGAGAGCTCCAGGCAGCGGGTCAACACCGCCCGCAGTTGCTTCTTAGGGAAGAGGTGGACAAATGCCTGGGCAAATACCAAGTCGTACGGCTGGGTGGGTTGGTAGTTGAACAAATCTGCACAAATGAGTTCCGCATCGACTCTCGAGGCCTCCTTAATCATGCCGCCCGCGATGTCTACACCGGTCAGGTTGTGAAAGCCCTTTTCCTTCATCACCTGGAGGTTGTCCCCAACGCCACAGCCCATGTCGAGAATTCGGCACTGCTGTTCCAATGGCTCCAGGGTACCCTCTAGGGTGACGGGGCCAATGGATTTGACCGCGGGGATCGTTTGGTCCTTTCCCAAGAGCACGTAGTCCAGAATTTGAGATCTTACCCCGTGCAGGGTTTGGGTGAGGTGAGTGTAGTACTCGGGCAGCTTCGAGTAACCCTGCGCGTGGAGTGTGACGAGCTCTTCAGCTGTTGCCATGGGTCTGCTCCATCGATAGGGCGATCTTCTTGTGTAGTTGCGGAATGCTCCCGTCGTTGATCACCGTGACGCTTGCTTCCTGAATCAGCGCTACACCCTGTTCTGAGATGTGCGAATCCGTTCCTTGCACGCCTGGCCGTTCAATCCGAATAATGAGGGCCCCCATTTCCTTGAGAATGCGCGCATCTTCTTGCATGCGGAGGTCAGTGATCACGATCTTTTGCCCCTGATTTGCAGCCATCCAGCGCTTCAGTCGCATTGTGTGAAATTGCTTCCCTATTTGTGGAAATCGTTCTCCTATGGTGCCATAAAGCGTGTCGATGCCTACAAATTGAAGGACCTCTCGTGGGGTGGCTCCCCAAAATGGATCGACACGATCTTTATCGTCTCCCCAGAGCTGCCCATCGCTGAATTGGAAGAGGTCCTGTACCGCCCTCTTTACCGGTTCTGCAAGGGGCAGGCGCTTATAGCCGTGGTGCTCGATCAGATATTCTGCTGCCGTATCCTTGCCCACTCTCTTTTGTCCGAGAAAAGCGACCACTTGCGGAAGCTGGGCCTCGACGGAGGTCACAAACAGTAGACTCAAGAGAATAATTCTAGGAACAAGTTGCTGAAGCATGCTGCACCTCCAAGTTTGCCATGAGCGCCAGAAGTTCTTTTTCCGTGTAGTCGATCCAACCATGGTCGAGGGCCGCATAGCTATCGTACCAGACATACTCGGAGATCGTTTTTAGGACCTTAAACTCGCCGCTTTCTCGGATCGCTTGCTGAATCGCCTCGATTCTCGGGGTGATCTTGTTAAGACCGATGTCACGGAAGCGAGCATTGAGGAACCTTTGGTGGCCCTGACCGTCACCCGATAGTTGGTCGCGGTTCCGGTTGTAGGAAAGGGGAATGGGGATCTGAAACTGCCTCGTGAACTGTTTAGAGATCTCCCTTAGTTGGTCAATCTCCTGTTCCGTCAAGGGGCTCCTATCCTCCTTATCGACACGCCCCACCTTGATGTGAAACTCGAAGTATTTTGTGGGGTAGCGCCCCATTTCCTCATCCGTGAGGGG
>JBFIDQ010000297.1:0-3448 GCA_041603795.1 Chlamydiales bacterium | reverse complement strand
CGGAAAGACTGAGGTCGGTAAGCGGTAGGCCCTTAAGATGTACAAGCCCCGCATCTGTAAGCTTGGAGCACCCGAAAAGACTGAGGTGCGCAAGCGGTAGGCCCTTAAGATGGGCAAGCCCCTCATCAGATATTTCCGATGAATGTATAACTAAATGATTAATTTTTGGGGCCAATTCTGCAAGGCTGGCTAGGTTGCTGTCTCCCACGATTCCCTCAAGATATGAGAGGTCAAGGCGTTGAATAGGAGGGCAACCTTTAACCTGACCCGCGCTTTGACAAAAGGCAATTACGGCCTCGATAGTTTCTAGTCCTAGCCTCTTGGGGTTTACCTTTCCGCTGTTGAGTAGTTTTATTTTTTTTTCGATACTCACATTTAGTTCGGACAGCGTTTTGCTATCTAAATAACTCAAAACAATGTCACCAAGCCCTGGCGGCAGCGGTCCCGATAGTGGATTTTCTACGTCGTCTAGTTTTGACAGAATTTTTTTTGCCACCTTCATAACCTGCGGATTTTGACTTCGACCCTCGATTTCTTTGGAAAGCGACTCCTTAAACACAGAGCCTTCTGTTTTTACCCATTCAGTGTCTTCAGAAATAGCTTTCAAAAAGCGTTCCGCTGTCTGTAGGTCCGAAAGCACACACGTTGTCATCGCGGCTTCAGCGAGGTTACATGACGTAAAAGCACTGTTGTTTTGTAAGGAAATCGGTAATCTGTTAAGCACAATAACTCCTGTAATTTACCATGCATTTTTATCTGATAGATTTGAAAATGCTAACATAGCTTCGTTGTATAATCTTTATTATTGATAATATTTATTTTAAAGTCAATGAACAGGGGCGAAAAATGTGTGACCCAGGATTTTCGCGATGCCCTTCGGGGGCATAGGCATTGATTGCTCAGTTAAAGATTTTTGTGCTTGGCGTCGCGTCGAGACCTTAGCAGGCTCGAAAGATCGGTGCCGAACTGCAGAGCAGTGTGGAATGCTCTGTCAGAAGTACGGCAATACAACAGCTACAACGATACCTCTGGCTATGTACAAAGCAGAAGAACAGGACCGCCTTAAAAAAGGCGACCTCCTCATGACAGTAGCATTTGGTTCCGGCTTTATCTGGGGTGCCAACCTTATTCGCTGGTAGGCGATCGTCGCTCTAATGATCATCGCTGTGGCGGAGTGCTCTTGGTGCGTCTGTATCACCAGAGTCGAATTGAGGTATTTTTTGATAGCTGTGCTCTCAATTGCGCAAGCCCCGCACCTGTACGCGCCGGGCAGGCGGAAAGATCGAGGCGTGTAAGCGGCAGGGCCCTAAGGGCGCATTTTGTGGGCCCCGACCCCTAGCTCTGAACTGAAGATGGCGCCGCTGAAGCTAGCGGAGCAGGACGTGAAGGAAGCGACACAGCCGCTGCTGAGGCAATGAAATACTGGCGGTGGTGCCAAGTCAAAGCGGGAGGATTCCTTTTCAGCTGGTGACTCGGCTGCTCACCTAAATAGATCATCTAGGATAACCTCTCCGTCCACTAAATCCTTTGACCAGCTGTTTTCTTTTACTCCTTTCGTTGTTATGAGAACCAGGAGTAGCTGTTTGTCGGTTGGCGCTCTTTCCTCAAAGACCTGCATCTTTCGTAACAGCTGACGTGCGTAGCTTTTGTCAATGGTAAAGGGATTTTGACTACATTTTATTTCACAAATTGTGATGGCGCCATCCTCTCTGTCAAGAAGCAGATCAATTTGTGCCCCGTCACTGTTTGAGCCTTTCTTTGGCCGCCATTCCCATGAGGTCGCGTGGCAGGGGACCTCTACTAAAGAAAGGGCCTGCTTGATGGTTTCGAGGTGTTTGAAGCAGGTTTGTTCAAAATTATATCCGAGCCAGGTGCGAAATTCTGGTGATTTCGATTTTTGCGACCAGTAACTGCCTACTGTAGATGCCGTTCCCTCAACCCAGCGCAGAAAAAAAGAAACGTACTCATCGCTTACCACGAAAAATCGTTGTCTCTTGTCCCCCTTAAAGGGCACAAAAGAGCGGATAAAGCTAGCCGCTTCTAGCTCCTCTAGTCGCTTGTTAAAGGTCCCACCCGATCGCAAGCCTCCTTTTTTTAGGTTCTTGTTTTCTAATAGAGCGCGCCTAGAAATCCCATATCTTTTCTTAGCTATTTCTCGGATGATGAGTTCGTGGTCTTCGGCATGATTGAACAGGGAGTGGAAAACCCGACTGAACTCATTGCGAAGAAGGCCTCCCTTCTGGAAACAAAGTTGGTCGATGTTTTGAGCTACACTTAAGCGACTGTTCAACAGGAGGAGATAGTGGGGGATTCCTCCAAGCATCAGATAGAGGTCGAGTATCGCCAGGCGGCTCAGGGCCCACCCCTGAGAGCGCAGAAGTTCCTCTGTTTCTCCCAAAGAGAGAGGGTTTAAAAGCAACGTGCGGGTAACTCTGTTGTGTAGCCCACCTTTGGTATTGATCAAATGCTCGATCATCCAAGAAGCGGCTGATCCGCAAACGATCAACTTGATTTGTGCTCGCTTACTCCAGTAGCCATTCCAGTAGTAGTCGAGCGCTTGGACAAAGCCAGATTTCGAGGTTGCGATCCAAGGAAGTTCATCAAAAAATAGCGTAATCTTGTCGCTAGGCCCAATGCGCTCTATTTCATGGGTCAGCATGCTGAGCGCTTCACGCCAGCTGGTTGGAGACGGAAGGCCCTTACTGTTAGGGAATTTTTCGTCAAAACGTTCCTTGAAATTGGCGAGTTGCTGGTTCAGCTTTGTGTCGCGCATTCCGGAAAACTCAAAAAAGAAACCCTTGGAGGAGAAGCATTGGCGAACTAGGTGGGTTTTTCCAACGCGACGCCTTCCGTATACGGCAACAAACTCAGGTTTTTGGGATTCCAGGATATCCTGAAAGAAGCGACGCTCCTTCTGACGTCCGATGGATTTCTCTCTGCTCATTGTATTCTCTGGCTGATTATACATTACTATAATCAGCCAAAGTATATTTTGTCCACAGTGATTGGCTGGAAATACATGAATAGGGTTGTCTACCCCATGAATAAGATCAGTATGTAGGGTTTAGCCTGTCTGCGACATTACTGTGATTGCGTAATTACCGGCTGGATAGACACGACTATACTCAGCCAATGAAGGTTGTTGAGATTGCCATTGGCTGATTTAAGGATATGAGTTACCCACAGGTTTGCTGTCTGGAGATTTCTTTAACAAGGATCCGCTTAACCTGAAAGAGGCGCATTTTTCGGGCCTTGGCGGACTGAAATGCCGACTCATTCATTAGAGGCGAATGCCTCGACATTCGCTGCTAGGAGCTTTAGCGGTGTTGAAGCAGCATGTCGCAGGGTAATTGCATTATATAAATAAATCCAATATCAGCCGTAAGCACCTACGAATATGCCTTAAGCGATTCTCTCGCAGGAGCTTGTGAGTGATTTCATTTTTTTT
>JBFIDQ010000296.1:0-3473 GCA_041603795.1 Chlamydiales bacterium | reverse complement strand
GGCTTTGGCGCGCTCCAATCCTAATTTAAGAGCTTGACGGGGCACTAGTTAGCAGAGTTTGGGGTCTCAAGCCTGAGAGACGGCTGCCAACCTGATAGCCGACAAACGAAAGCGCAAGGCTCACAACCTCCCTCGGGAGGGGAGGAGTGTACACTTGAAACAGAAGAAAGCTCCCCAGGCCTGCCGCAAAAGAGACGAGGGCACCTTCTCTATTGGGGTGTTCACTGAAGCAGCAATAGAGAAATGAAATGAAGAGGCAGCTAACAGGAAGTTCGTAACTTCTCAACAAAATCTCTAAAACGTTGTCGAAGCGATAGGCAATCACTAGAGCAAGAACGCCAACAACTAAGGTCGTTACCTTCGATAGGGTAATCGGATTCTTGATCCCTAAAAACCCTAGGGAAAAGTCCTGTGCGACATTTGAACTTACCGCACAGAGTAGGGAGTCAGCTGTGGAAGTAATCGCAGCCAATAATCCGCAAGCGACGAGAACGAAGACAAATTCGCTGGTGGAGTGACTCAACACGGCAACAAATGGACTCGCCCCCTCTGGAATATCGAGTCCAAGCGAATGCGCTTTGATGCCAAAATATACGGGGATGAAGGAAAAAAGGAGAATAAAGAGACCGGAAGCGATTGTGGCCAGTGTAGCGATACGAGGGGTCCTTGCGGAGAAACACCTCTGCGCCAGATCCTGCTCAATCAACGAGAAACAGAGCGGGAGAAGAAAGAGTCCAGTAAAGCTCATCGTTGGCATCTCAAACTGCGTCTGGGTCTCCGCAACAGAAGCTATGGAAAAATCACCTAGGCTGAAGAAGAAGAGCCCCGCAAATACGACCACAAGAAAAGAAACCTGAAAGACATCGGTGACCACCACGGCCTTTAAGCCGCCGAGGACCGTGTAGGCAATGATAAAAGCCCAAAAGGCCAGGAATAGCCATTCCATGTCGAAACCCAATCCCAACATAAAGCGACGTGATGCCACGACCTGTCCAACAAGAATCCCCGACATGGAGATGATCGACGCAATGGATGCGCCTTTGCGGAGTGCAGGCGAATTGAACTTCTTTTCGAACAACTCCGCTATCGTAGCCACTTCAAATTTCCGCAGCTTGGCGGCAAATCCTGCTCCGAGAACAAGAAAGCCTACCGCAATACCAAGACCATAAACAAGGCCATATAGACCCGTTTTATATGCCTCCTCTGCAGTGCCTAAAACAAGTCCGCCACCGATCTGGGTTGCGATCAGAGTAGCAAAGAGGGAAATAAATCCGAGATCCTTTCCGGCTAAGTAGTAGTCCGTCTTGGTTTTTAAATTCCGAGCTGCTGCTAGACCAAGGGCTAAGTAGACAAGCCCTAAGCAAGAAAAAACGGCGACAAAATAAGTGATATTCATAATCAGACCTTAAGCTAGGCAGAAAAAATTATAAGTTCTTGAGATGGAAAATGTAAATAGAAAAATCGACAATTCGATTGGCAAGGAAAGCTCCGAGGTCCTATAACGGAAACCCAATTCACCGCGGGAGCCTTCTTATGCCCAACCACATTAGCCTCAATATCACCAAAATTTGCGACTTCACCGCTGAAAAGTGCGAAGGGGGCTGTCTCAGTACGGAAGAGAACGCTGACGCCGGCCTGGGCGCCCTCGAGGTGGCAGCCTTTACGATTTCTATCACTGCCCTAGCCATTAAGTGCTCCTATCTTTTGGCTCGCCGCCTCTGGCGCGGGCCGTCACAGGAGGAAGGGCACCGCGAGCCTCTTCTGCCGGTTCAGTCGAATAACCCACCAACCGCAACAAAGAAAAAAGTGCTTCGAGTGCTCAAGTCCGCTGATCGCCATCTTCCCACGGGTGCCGCCATTGGCTTAACGGCAGGCATCGCCAGCGCCTGCTTACGAGCGAATCTGACCCCGCAGCTCTGTGCGGACGCAAGCGAGTACTGCAACCGCCTCTGCTGGGAATTTTCGGAGGTCATCATGGACAGTGTAATCATAAACATCGGGTAAGCCAGAGCGGTTTTAAAGCGAAAGGTTCGACAAAAAGCGTTCTCCAGAAACCACTTCAATCTCCTGATCCATTCGCTCGCGACGCAACTCCTTCACCACTTGAGTAGCTGGAAAGCGATACTTCTTATGAAAGTCAAGAAGCGCACTGCCAATCGCGCCGTTTCTGCACTTCACTTCAATCATGCGTTGCACAGCCCCATCGCGAACCAGCGCAAAGTCAACTTCCTTACCGTCCTTGGTCCGAAGGTAGTTTAAGGAAATCTCCTCAGCGTGATAGTCGACCCGAGCGTAGACATGTTTTAGCAAACAAACTGCAACAAGATTTTCGAACTGTGCACCGGAGTCCCCCGCAACCAATCCCGTATCAAAGAAATAGATTTTGGGCTCTTTGAGTAAACTTCGTGCAATATTTTTTGAAAATGGAGTCACTCGAAAAACGATATAAAGAGCCTCCAGCACCCCGAGGTACTTCTTCACAGTATTCGGTGCGATTCCTACATCTTTAGCGATCGAAGAGTAGGACACCGGGGAACCAACCCTTCCTCTTAGCAGTTCAAAAATAAGACGTATATTACGCACGTTTTGGATTCCATCGAAGTCGAGTACATCCCCTCGCAAAAGAGCTTCCACATATTGTCGGCGCCACCTCTTGGCATCGGTTTCGGACTCCTCAAGGAACGGTTCAGGAAATCCTCCTCTCTCCAAAAAGCGATCCAACACCACCTTCTCATTGAGTAGGGCCAGTTCCGCGGGGGAAAGGGGCAGTAGGCGATGAGCGTAGTAGCGCCCTGCCAAGGAGTCGCCAACCTGACTAAACACCTCGAGACGAGCGCTCCCCGTTACCAAAATTTTAAGATGATCAAGTTTTGTATCATAGATTCCCTTAAGGAACCCCTTCCAGTCTGGCATCTTGTGGAGTTCGTCAAGAATCAAGAGCTCCGTAGAATCCAGCCACGCCTCCTCGTGGATCATCTTGCGATCCTCTGCGTGATCGTAGTTGAGGTAGGTAGTGCCTTTAATTGATCGACCGATTTCCTTCGCCAGGGTCGTCTTGCCAGCCTGCCGCGGCCCAGCTAAAAGCACCATCTTTTTCTCAAGATCTCTAATTATCGCGGCCTTTTGCACTCGTTCCATACTGACTATTTTGCATCAAATTGCTAAAAAGTCAAGACTATTCCGCAAATGCTTGCAAAATAGTCAATCTCTACCCTAGGCAGCGCCTCTAGGAATCGCCACTTTGGCGTCGGAGAAATAGGTGGGGCGCGCTTGCAGGCGGGTGATGGTGCTGTCTTCGAAAAGCCGAGAGAGGGTTGAGAGCAGGGCGAGAAAGGTTCCGTAGTGGGAGGTGCGCTCTCTGACCATCAATGCTGGGGTAAGAACAAGCTCGGCCATATACTCAAGCATGGGCCCTTTTTCTATTTGCTTACTCTTTATAAGAGCGTACGCGTAGCAAATTCCGGTGAATAATG
>JBFIDQ010000295.1:0-3544 GCA_041603795.1 Chlamydiales bacterium | reverse complement strand
GTGGCCCCCCTACCGGGGCGCATAATGTCGTTTTGATAAACCCCGAGCTGCCTCGCTATCGCTCGTTGCACGGGGCTAGCATCTGTCGTGGCTACCGCCACGTAGAATTCGCTAGGGCCTGGGATGATACTGCTTGAAGGAGTTGGCCACCTGAGCGCGCGAGACGTGCGTGTAGCGCTCTGTCGAGGAAATGCTTGAGTGCCCCAGCATTTCTTGGATGATTCGCAGTTCTGCTCCGTGGTCAAGTAGATGCGTTGCGAAGGAGTGTCGTAGGGTATGCGGCGAGATATTTTTTGTGATGCCAGCCTCCTTTGCGTACGCCTTGATCATTCGCCATATGCGCTGTCGATCTAGAGGTTTGCCGCTTTTGCTCACGAAGAGCGTCGTCTCTGTCTCCGAAGCGAGCAGCTCACGGAAGTGGAGCAGATAGTGGTCAACTGCTTCGATGGCCTTCTTTCCCACAGGAACGATCCGCTCCTTGCTCCCTTTGCCCATCACCCGCACAAATTGGTCGTCGAGGTCATGTAGGGAAAGACGACAGAGCTCCGTAACCCTAAGGCCGCAGGAATAGAGCACTTCTAGAATGGCATAATCGCGTGCCCCACGGGGCGTGTCACGATCGGGACAGGCAATAAGTGCCTCTAGTTCCGACTCCGAGAGCACATCTGGAATCAACTGCCACAGCTTTGGGCTCTTGATGTAAAGGGTGATGTTGCCAGGAACGTACCGCTCTCGCTTGAGGAAACGGTAGAACACTTTTATCGCCATGAAGGCACGGCGTACACTTGACGTGGCGTAGCCCTGTTCCTTTAGGGCAGCCAAAAAAGCGACTAAATGGTTTTGTCCGACCTGCGCAAAATCCGCCACGTGATTGTCCGTTAGAAAATCCACAAGTGACTGAATATCTCGTTTATACGCCTCAATGGTGTGAGGAGATAGTCCACGTTCCGATCCGATATAAAGCAGAAAATCCACAACAACTTCGTCCATTTTCTCCAACTTGGCACGCTACGTGCATTAACAACGATAAACCAGGAGGAAGCGATCATGACCACTCGTAAGCCCACCCGATGGAACAATAATAACAAGAAAGTAAGCGCCGCTAGAAAGGGAAACCGACTCGTCCCCGCTTACGTTCCTGTGCGCCAGAAGAAGAAGAAGCAATAGGCGCTCACGAAGCAATACTCTCCGTTTACCCAGGATGGCTTCCCACCGCCATTCTGGGTGTTTTTACTTCTCGCTCATCTTCTCCGCGATCTGTTTTTGCACCGTTTCCACTTGAAGCGAAGAGAGCTTGATCACAGGTACCGCAATCATTTCCTCCGTTCCCGCCACCTCGTAGAGCTGTTGCTCCTTCACGACCTTTCTAGAAAGAAGCTTTTTTTGGCGCTGCAGGTAAAGAGCTAGGACAAAAGCCTCATCCTGCGTCGACTCCCCCTTAAGCGCATCACGCAGCAAAGCGAGCGCACGCGCATCGCGCGACAAATCAGCATACTTCGCTCGTTCCTTTTTTTCAGGAACGCGTCCCTTCCAGTAGGTTCTGCCATCCTTATCGACGCCTTTCCAGCACGCCTCGCAATAATCGCGCCGCTCCAGCTCCCCCTTTTCGCCTTCCTCAACGAGTGAGTAATAAGACGTAGACGGAACAAAAGGATCATCGCCTTTTGCGCAGCGGTTGCTTCTTCGAGGGATTGTGATCTGAAAAACCATACCCCTAGGATACGTAAGGTCAGGAAAAATAGAAAGCGGACGTTGCCAATGGCCAACGTCCGCGTATAAACTTCAGATAAGGTCCTTAGCAGGAGCTAAGGTGATTCCACCACGCATCGCCTAGAGGGAAACAGCTCCCCTCTTCGGTGCCACTACGCTTGGCAGCTACGCAATCTAGAATTTGCGTCGCTAAAACCTTACCTAACTGCACACCTTCCTGATCGAAGCTATTGATGCCCCAGATCCATCCCTGGAATGCAACCTTGTGCTCATAGCAGCTAAAGAGGGAGCCAAAAGTATATGGTGTTAGCTTTTCCGTAAGGAACGTGCTGCTTGGTCTGTTGCCAGGAAACGCCTTTGCCGGATTGTCATCAGGCTTTCCCGTTGCCAAAGCAATCGACTGCGCAAACATGTTTGCAAGCAGCTTCTCCTGACCCGTCGTTCCCTTGAACGTGATGTCATGGCCGTACTGCGACTCCTTGAAGCCAATGAACTCCACCGGCACAGGATCCGTGCTCTGATGCACCAGCTGGAAAAAGCTATGCTGAGCATCTGTTCCAGCTTCTCCCCAGATAATTGGTCCCGTCGAGAAAGAGACTGAACGGCCCCACTTGTCGACGCACTTGCCGTTCGACTCCATGTCAACTTGCTGAATATGTGCAGAAAAGCGCCAAAGTCCTTTCGAGTAGGGCACGATGGCCACTGTTGGGCTTCCGAGGAAATTGTGATTCCATACGCCGAGAAGTGCGTTCAACATTGGAATGTTTTTGCGCACATCGCTTGTCAACGCGAGCTTATCCATGGCACTGCAGCCACGAAGAAACTCCCAGTACGTGTCGTATCCACATGCCCAAGTGAGGAGTGTGCCGCCGACCATGGAAGAGGTCGAATAACGACCACCTACGTAGTCCCACATGTAAAAAGATTCCCAGTAGCGACTCGGATTGTCCAATGGACTCCCCTTACCTGTTACTGCGACGCACTGCTTTGTCGAGTCGATTCCGTTGGTTTTGTACCACTGACGGAACATCTCCTCGTTCGTTGCAGTTTCGAGAGTTCCTCCCGACTTCGATACGAATACACAAATCGTTTTCTTCGGATCTAAATTCTTAAGAAGCGGAGCTGCGTCGTCAGGGTCGACATTAGAAACAAAGTGAACATCACGTCCGGGCTTCTTGTAGGCCTCTAGTGCATAGAATGCCGTCTTCGGACCCAAATTGGAGCCACCGATTCCGACAAACACGAGGTCAGTGAAATCACTCTTATCAAGTTTTTCACCCCAAACTTTAAGCTTGTTGTGCTCCGTGCGAGCAAGCTCCGTAGCAGCAGAGGCATCTTTTCCCATGCTTGGATTCTCAAAGAAATCGCGCATTGCAGTGTGCAGGCAGGCGCGGTTCTCGCTTGAGTACCCCTCGTAATAGTTCATCACCTCCCCGGCCTGCAGATCGTTCATCTTCTGAACAAGATCTGTTTCACTCGCAAGCTCCTCCAATGCAGTAAGAACGTTCTCGTCAACACGCTGACATGGATAACAGAATTTACATCCTGCGCCTTGAGTCGCGTACTTAGCGATGCGCTCCGGGGTGATATTACTGGTTTTGGTTAGGTCGTATGGCTGTTGCGCTAGAACGCGCAGCTTTTTAGTCGACTCCAATCCTTCGAAACCTGTTGAAGGACTAGTCCTCGTAGATGCAGTTGGCATAACTTTCTTTCTCCAGTATCATGGGTGCTTTAAAAATGAGTTTCGCCCGCATGATCTCGAAAAGTAGCGTTTTCCTCAATAGGAATGAACGGTTCCGCCTGCGGCATTAAATCCCTGGACCTTACGCCTGCC
>JBFIDQ010000294.1:0-3545 GCA_041603795.1 Chlamydiales bacterium | reverse complement strand
CCTTCGGGCCAGTAAGGGACTTTCACCCTCTAGTTCGTTGCCATGCCGGGCACACCTATATGCATCACTGCCTTTCTTCGAAGGCTACCTCCCGTAGCAAACTTGACTAACTTCCCCTTAGTAGTTTTCGGATCCAAAAGCTCTAGAACCAACGGTAGGTCCTCAAGCAGCCACTCCGACGCATAAGAAACTTCAAGGCCATCTGGGAGCTCATGGGGCTTTTTGCTACCCTTAATGTGTGTCTGATAGTCTTTGCGCGCCTCCTCAATCATACCGAGAAAAACTTTTACTATTGCCTGTCCCGCGGGTTTTGCAGGAGTGATTTCGCTTACGATTTTCGCCTTTACCATTTCAAGCGCCTCAGGCTTCGTTGCTCCTATGCCACCTAGCCTTGGGAGAAATAGCCTCGCAGCAGTCAATTGCCGCCCAAGATCCTCACTAAGCATGTTTTGCACATTCCCCTGCGCTCGAAGTTGGGATTCGACCTCGCCCAAGAAGCCGTCCAGATGCTCCAACGTTTGATCCTTTGGAAGCAATGTCCCTACGAACCCCCGAATGAACTCCGGAACACCGAGGTCCGGATGATCCAGCAACACATCGATGGCACCGGATATCGTTGGCTGAAAATTCTCGGGCATACGGGATTGGCCAAGAGTCTGGCAGCTCAGCTCAAAAGCAGCCTGAAGGTTTTTTTTCGGGTTAAGTCCTTTAATGGGCACCTTGACGATTTTCTTTGCCGTTGCCTCAGCAGCTGCGCGCACGACCGGTGCGGAATAACGCAGGCGCCCCGCCTTTTGCAGTCGGTCCAACTGCTCCACTTGATCGTAGATCAACGCACGTCTCGCTCCGATGAGCTCCGCACTGTCTAGGTTCGTTAGAGGAGGCAGGTCCGGGACATCTAAACCTTCAGCTTGCGCTTGTGCGATACATGAATTTTGCTTGAGGTGCAGTTGGAACAGTTGTTTTATCTGTTTGACAGATGCTGGGCTTGCGCCTTTAATTTGGCCCGCCTTAACAGCCTGCATCATGACAAACGGCCCTTGTAGAGAAGCCTCGAGGAGTTGAGGTGACACGTCTGTTTCGGCGGCAGCCTTTGCCATATGATTGAGCACCGACAGAGTGGCGCCTCTCTCCTTACCTGTCGCAGGAAGCGTCTCTTTAAATCCATTTGCCCGAGCCCATCCAATAAGGCATTCTGCCTCCAAAGATTTCGGCGTCACGGACTCCATTTGAAGCACCTTAGTTTGAGCAGCCGCAACGATCTCTGGCGAAAATAAATGGAGTTTATCTCCGTTCGAGCGGAGCTCTTTGAACTTTTTAGCCAGAGCCGCGCTTCTCCCAAAGCCAATGTTCAATTCTTTGGGATACCCCATTTGCTTTGCCCAGGCAAACAGGTGATACGGCTCAAATCGGGACGAGATGCCTGTTTTCTTGACCTGGTCGCTGGAAAAGTCTGCTAGGGTTGACCTAAGAGCTGATTCTACCAAAGGTCTCTCCCCTGGGCGAAAGAAGCCGAAACGTTTCAGCTTCTTCTGAATCTCCCCAAGCTCCTTTAACACTTGCTCGCCTACCTTCTGACTCGGCAGGTAGTCATCCGCACGACCAAGCCAGTTTTGTGGAAAACCCCATGGTTCTGCCCAGAACACCACGCAGTGGTGCTTCAGGCGCAATTCCAAATTAACGCCTTTAGGTAGGCGACTAAGCTCCCCTAGTATTTTTTTCAGGCCCTCGTCGACAATATCATAGGGGTTGTCCGTCGCAGACGGCAATCGGTTATATTTCTTAGCGATCGATTCGCCCATATGAAATAGCTTTACCATTTTAGCTTGATCAGCCTGCTGTAGACCGGGTAGGGCCTCTTGAAATTTGAGGAGAATTGACTCCAATCTCTCTGGTGGAATTTCGCCGCACTGCTCTGCGATTGCGTTGAGTATTTTCAGCCGAGCTAGCCCATCGGACCTGTGCTTAGTGAGCACGTCCTGGACGATCTGTGGGGTCAATTTTTGGTGATCACTGAGGATGTCTTTTATAAGAAACGGAATTTGAGCCGGGAGTTCAAACTTTGCAAAGGAAGAGCCTTCCCACGTAGCTTCTCCGGTAAATAGTTCCGGTTCCTCTCGCTCACAGTATTTCGTGACATACTTACCCAAGGGACCGAATTTATCATTAATTTGCTCTACATTCTTCTTCAAGGTGTGATCCTTGAGTTCCCCATCCCATTTGTCGACCAAGGCCTGTAAAGCGGGTCCCGCCTCCCCTGGAGCCACCCCTTCAATTTCCTGGAGCCAACCCGCCTTAAGGCCAGAAGCTTCCCCCTTTTCTAAAAGAGAGCGAATTTCCTCCACTTTTACTGATATGTACGGCACCTTTTTGGGGTGATCCTGAAAAATCCCCTGCAAACTATCGCCTATCATTTTTCCGAGAACGGGTCCTAATTCTTCTTTAAGTGCCTCACGGTATGTCTCACCTGCCTGCCTGTTAAATGCAGTCTTCCAAAGCTCAAATTGCTTCTCAGACTGAGCACCAACAAATGTATCCAACTCTCTCCGAGGTCTCGTCAACACAAACGAGCGGAATGCAGAGGACTCTTTAATAACGCCATATTCCGCCTCTATTTTAGAGTCTAGGTTCGCCACCACAAGCCCATGTGCAAGCTCCGCGGTATCGTCCAAATCGAGTTGAAGAGACTGCTTTAAGCTGTTGTAATAACTCAGTGATGTGTGAATCAGACTGAAATCGTCGTTACTCAGATTGAGCAGGCCTATTTCTCCTCGAAACCTATCTGTCAATTTGCAGGCTGCCGGATAAGTTGCCTCGGGGTTCTCTAGCAATTGCATGTAGTCATTCGTTTCAAACAAAGGGCTCTTTTTATTTAGACTCCAAAATTCTTCGAATGACTCAGCTGAGCCATTGGCACCTAGGCGATCATGGATCCAAAGATTCGGATTGGTCCGCGCTTGAAAAAATTGATAGCCGCGATGCGCCCGCTCCACCTCTTGTTCCCGTCCCACTCCAACGAGAATTTCTCCCTTGGGAATTGATTTCGAAGAGAGCAGAGCGTCAACCTCCTTACGCTTCATCGAGCCAAGAATTACCTGAGCAATCCCAATGTTCGCCTTAGAAATCACCTGCTTTCCGCGCCTTTCCGCCAAACGCCCAGCCCACTTATTCCAACCACGGCTCACACAAAATTGATAGGTCCAATTCTTTGAGTTACTCAGGACACTCTTACCAATTCGGATAGCCTGTGAATCTTGGACTGGTGGCTTCTCAGTCAGCACATGAGCAACCGCCGCCAGCTCAACCGCCGATAAACTTGAGGTTTTCATACAAACACCTAATTTAAATAATATAAATAAACAAAACCATTGTCTATTGTTATTCTAACATATTAAACTATTAATTGTCATTGCAAAGTAGAAATGTCCCCACTTCCTGCAATTTAGAGATGTCCCCTCTTCTATTGGTATTATAGCATATTTCAGGGGCAGGCGGGAGCTCATGGCTAAAGGCCAGCTGAAGCTGCCACAGGGCGACCAATACCT
>JBFIDQ010000293.1:0-3565 GCA_041603795.1 Chlamydiales bacterium | reverse complement strand
TCCAATGTCCTCAATCACGCCTGCAATAATTCCAAGGTGATCCAATCTTTCTGTAGTCACTTCCATCGTCAGTCCTTTCGGGTTTGAGAAGGGACTAAGATAAATCAGAAACTCAATTAGGCAAACTGCTCAATGTCGGTTAGAACGACTTAGGAAATATTTAAGTGTAGAAAAACACTAGCAACTATGGAAAAGGCCTACATCAAGCCGCGCTCGCGGAGAGAGATATAGCAGTCACGTCCGATAATAAGATGGTCATCAACTTTGATGCCAATCAACTCGCCCGTGCGGACCAGGCGCTCCGTGAGGCTGATGTCCTCTCGGCTAGGTTCCGGGTCACCAGAGGGGTGATTGTGCATCAGGATAAGGCTTGCCGCCTTGTGGCGGATCGCCGGATAGAAAACCTCGCGGGGATGGACCAGCGCCTCTGATAGGGTTCCCACTGCTACCGTTTCCGTGCGGATATGACGTCCCTTCGTATCGATAAGCAACTCCTGAAAGAGCTCTCGCGTTTCCCGCTCCAAGGCGTCCTTTACTAGTAGGTACGCATGGAGAGGACCCCGTATATAGGGGCGCTGTTCGCTCACCTGACTCGATAAACGCTGGGCTAAGGTAAAGGCGGCTTTTAGCTGGATCGCCTTGGCCGGACCCATTCCCTTAACCGACGCCAACTCCGCCACCGTCGCTTCGCCCAGTCCATCGAGTCCGGAGAACGCATGTAAGAGCTCGCGTGCCAGCTCCACAACCGACTTCCCCCGCATCCCACTACCCAGCAGAATAGCGATCAGTTCCGACGAGGCCATCCCCTCCGGTCCAATCGAAAGAAAGCGCTCTCGCGGCCGTTCCTCCGTAGGCGTTTGCGCAATCGTATAGCTCATACCAGATAAGGCGCGCAGACACCCTCTAGTGTGCGTGGAATTTCCACCTTAAGGAGCACATCATTGCCATCGTAGTCCTGATGGAGAATATTCCCCTGCTGTGTAAGTTCGCTTACGACCCCGTATTCCGATTGAGGCACCCGCAAATCGACCACAACGCGTCGCTTTGCAAGCTCCTGCACCATAGCCGTGTAGAGATCTTCGAATCCCTCACCCTTTACCGCCGAGATTCTCACCGTTTTCGGGTACTTGATGCGCAGCTTATGCATAATTGACGGGTCTTCCACTAGATCTGTCTTGTTAAAGACCGTGATCATCGGACAATCTTCCGCCTTCAACTCCTTGAGAACCTCATGAGTCGTCTCAACATGATCCTCCGCCTGCGGATGAGACACATCAATCACGTGCACCAAGATATCCGCTTGCAGGGCCTCTTCGAGGGTGCTGCGGAATGCAGCGATCACCTGGTGAGGAAGTTTCCGGATGAACCCTACCGTATCGATAAGTAGGATCTCCTGGTTATTAGGAAGAGTGAACTTGCGCGTGGTTGTATCCAGCGTGGCAAAGAGCTTATCCTCGACAAACACTCCAGCATTTGTCAGTGCATTAAGAAGCGTCGATTTTCCAGCATTCGTATAGCCAATGATGGCAAAAATGGGAACTTCCGACCTCTTCCTAGCGGATCGCTGCGTGGAGCGGGAGGATTTTACTTCCTCGATCTGTTTGGTCAGTCTATCGACTCGCTTTTGCAGAAGGCGCTTATCAATTTCGAGCTGTGTTTCTCCATCACCCTTCAAGAATCCACCGCTCATACGCTGCCTTGAGAGGTGCGTCCAGAGCCGTTTGAGTCGAGGAAACTGGTACCTCGTACGTGCCAGCTCGATCTGCAAGCGAGCCTCGCGTGTCCGCGCCCGCTGCGCAAAGACCTCTAAAATTAGCTCCGTGCGATCCATCACCGTCATCTCGAAAACCTCTTCGAGGTTACGCTGTTGCGCCGGTGAGATCTCGTCGTCAAAAATCACTAGGTCCGCACCAGAAGCTTTTGCCGCCTCAACGAGTTCCTCAAGCTTCCCCTTCGTAACAAGCAGTCCCGCTTCATATTTACGCACGTTGCACGCAACTTTAGCGACGGTTTCCACGCCCCAAGTCTCTGCTAGAAACTCGAGCTCATCGAGGTTCTCCTCTGCCACCCGCTTTTCCACTTCGGCAGGCTTGAAGACACCCACAAGAAGGGCGCGGTAACGTGATTTATCTTCCTTGAGCAGAGGCTCCGCTGGGGCTAGCTCTTCTTCTATCTCTTCTGTCATAGGGGACCTATTCTGTATCGAATTCTAGAGTCAAACCATCATACGCTAACTGCATATGTGGGGGCAACTGCTGGTTCGTCGCTTCGTGGTCGAGATCGTGACTAATATGATTGAACCACACTTGAGTCGCGCCAACTTTTGTGGCGAACTCTACCGCCTCTTCGACCGTGAAATGCACGTGTGACGGATTGTGACGCAGGGCGCTTACGACTAAAGTTTTGGTCCCTGCCAAATCCTCAAAAATTGAATCCGGGTAGTCACTAATATCTGTAACGTAAGAAAAATTTCCGATGCGATACCCATTGACCAACATTCCCCCCTGTCGATAGGTGAGGTACCGCAGGTGCACCCCACGGAACTCAATCTCCCCACGAGCATCAGGCAAAACGTGGAAGTCGAGTTGAACGGGAATATTATTGCCATGGCTTCGTGGGGTAAACATGTAGTGGAGCCGACTCTGCAGCTCCTTAAGCGATGACTTGCTTAGCAAGCAGGGAAGGGGCTCCTCATAGCGGAAGAAGAAGATACGCAGCTCATCGATACCGCCGATATGATCATAGTGGGTATGCGTAAGCAGCACCCCATCCAGCTGGTGGAGATCATAGCGCAACGCTTGCTCGCGGAAATCTGGACCGCAATCGACTAGCAACTTGCGATCGCCAATGGTAAGGAGTCCGGAGGGACGTAACCTCTTATTGCAAGGCGACTCCGACCGGCACACTTCGCAGTCACATCCAATAACGGGCACGCCCGTGGAGCCCCCGCTCCCGTAGAAAAGAAAGGAGCCCTTCATGCGCCACCTGAGAAGATTTGGCTAGCCTTACTGGCAATGCCGGGTCGATAGTAATAGGCCCACTCCGTGCGCCCCATGTCCACACGCAGCTCCACACGAAAGTGGTTGCCCTCCTTGCTAAAGTTCACCTGCTGAAAAACACGCGTGTAATTTCCACTCTGCGGCCTAACCATAACCTGCAACGTCCCCATATCAGCCATAAGAAACGCCTCCTCCACAGCAGGCGTAAGCTCAGGTAGGCTTCTCTCATTACGCACTAAATTAAAGAAAGACGCATACGACTCCAGGGCAACCTCATGAGCGCGCTTGTTGCCGGCACCTAAGAACTCAATGCCATGGAACACCATTTGCGGTCCGTTACCCGACTCCCCCTCGACCTCCCGATAGCTCAGATGCTCCAGCACATCAGGCGCAAGCAAAACATTTTTCAAGGAATGTGTACCATCCGGCCCCCAAGAATACGCCATATAGGCGACGATGATGGCAGCTGTTGCTACGCTAGAGCCCAAAAGGGCGATGAGCGAACCCGCTCGCTTTATGCTTTTCATGCCCCCTTTATAGCCACTCCGGCGGTAGGTTGTAAAGGG
>JBFIDQ010000292.1:0-3584 GCA_041603795.1 Chlamydiales bacterium | reverse complement strand
TGCTCAAGACGGGCAGTCAGCTTGACCGAGCAGCGACTCTTTCTTCTGAGAGCGCCTATACAGTTGCGCAAGGAGGCGTTAAAGCGTTCTACAAAACTGGTGTTGATGGTGGATCCTGCTCCATAAATTCGGACGGGTGTAACCAAAGGTGGTGGCAAATATTAATTTTAGTCTCACTGGTGTATGGTTTTGGCAGCATTACACAGAAAATTGACCACCATCGAGATTGAAATGAAAGAAACCGCACAGACTTTTGAAGAACGATTAAAGGATCATCCAGAGCTTCGCTCACGTTTTGAAAGCATCATAAGCATAGCAGAAGGCAAAAGCGAAGGACCTGATACGGCTGATGAAATCAAGGAACGTACCATAGCTGCACTAAATCAGTTGGGTAAGGAAGTTATACAAGGGTGGGCTTCGAAGAAGGCTACACGAGAAGTTAGCGAGTACAAAAACAAGCACCCAGACTCTCGAGTCCATAAAAAAAACAACGTGCTGGCATACAACCTTCGGCCAAGCCTCAGTAGAAGAAGTTGCGCTAGAGGAATACGGAAAAACAGCCAGGCCTTTTCTGAATGTCTCTGGGATAGTCCCTCGTTCATGTAGTACCCCACTTCAAAGGCAGCAATTCAAGCTGAACGCGTATCTGGCGCTTAATCGCGCAGAAATACGATAAGAATGGGCGCTCCTGTCCAATCGGAGGTGTCAGTGATAAAAATTTTGTGAATTAGCGGCTCACTTGGACCGTATTTCCCTTAACAGGTCTCCTAATGAGAAAATTGAGGCAGGCGTGTACGTCAACTGGTTGGCTGTATAACGTCAATTACATTGATTGGCCTTTCATGACTATGGGGCATTTGCCATGCTCACCCCGTATTTTGTAGGCTCCAATGTAAACCTGAGGAGACCCTCCCAGGTGTCGAAAACCAAAATCTTAATAAATATAGGACCGAAGGGTTTCCCATAGATGGACCTTGCTTCCTAGCTTCTGGCGACAAGCCTGATACAGGCGATCTGTAAGCTCAAAAATCTGATGGAAAAGGAAAGCGGCAAGAGTTAGCAGGTAGAGATTGAAAGCGAGGTGTTCCGCGCCATGCCCATAATTATGTTCCAAATGGTAGCCCTGGTTCTTGAGAGTATTGAAGCACTCGTTTTCAACCTTCCAACGACAACGTCCGGTCGCTGCTAAAATTTCAACATTGCCCGCGTCAACTTCCAAGTCGGTAACCCAGCTGGATTTGAAGTTAGTTTTTTCATTTCCATCTTCATCAAATGACACGATGGTTAGCTGGAGATAGTTGATGCGGATCGTGTCTTTTCTCTTGCTGAGCGGCACGTCATTTATCCATTCGTACCTATAAAGTTTCCCCTTTTTGTCCTCGTGAGTGATCGACTTCACGCCACGGCATTTTCGGGCTGTGTCAATGTACTCGTTCATATAGACATAGTCTGAAGGCTTTGCGACAAACAGGTAATGCATGCCTGCACAGAGCACGTCTTCAATAATGGGTTGCTTGGAGAATAGCGCGTCCCCTCCCAGAATCAGACCCAATTTGGGATGCTCCTGACGCAGCTTAGGAATTAGTCGCTTTGCGGCATTCATCTCGCAGTCCTGCTTGTCATTCCCGTCAGCATTGTGAATAGGCTCCGGCATAAGCGGAATGACCTGCCGCATCTTTGGGTGCATTATGGCTGCCTGCAGAACCTTGTGAGAGCAGGTGACGTCTCCATTCTTATGCTCGCTCTTCAAGCAGCCATCGCAGGAAATCTTCTTCGAGCTGAAATATTCAGTGCCATCCATAGCTGCATAATACAACCCAGGCAGCGCCTGATACGGCTCCAAATGTTTTCCTCTCTGGAGTCTAGAGAATGTTTCTTTGAAAATAGGCCTAATCCCATCGCTATCGACCCGGTTCAGAGTCTCCCTAATCTGTATTGAGTCGGGCGCGGTGTGAATGCCAAACATATTAGCTAGATTTCCTGGGAGCATCACCTCGGTGATTCTCTTCTGGAACTGTAGAAACGATTTGTCTTGGAAGTACATACAGGCGAAGGCAGACATCATCACATCGTGCAGGCTGTGCTTGATTTTTCCGGCTTGTCGAGAATCCGGGAGGTTTATGAATACCGAGGACATGAACGACCGAAGGCTAGAAAAGCTAAGATGTTTTTTAATTTTCATTCCCAATACCCTCGCTATAGTCATTGAAGACAGATTCAAATCAAGAGGTCGAAGGGTAAGCAGAATGGGTTTTTTTCGAAAGGGCCTGATGAGGAAAATGGCTTACCGTAGTGCAACGGAAGCACAAATTCATTACGAAAACCTGCCTTGAGAAAGGTGCATAAATACTTAGTTGTTAGCGATTTGAAATTTCACCTAGAATTGCTGCTTCAAAGGCGCATTGTTGATTTTGCCGCCGATGTGCCATTCCACGATGTACCCAAGAAGCTGCTGGAGCACTACGGATTCGAACTGAGCTCCGAGACCGTTCGAAAGACTACTCTTCAACATGCAAACCGGGCAAGCCAATGCCTTCCCCTAGAAGACGTACCTTCTACCGGACCAGGGGTTAAGCAGCTCCTGGCGGAGTTGGATGGAGGCATGATTCCCATAGTCACAGTGGACAATATGGCGTCCGGAGATAAAAGGAAGACTAGAAAGGTTTGCTGGAAAGAGGCGCGGCTTTGCTTTTCTCGAGATGTCGACTCTGTTACCGGACACTTCCGCGCCACCTTAGGATCGATTGATGAAACAGGTGACCAGTGGCTTTCTTCTGCAGTTAGTTCTGGTATAGGTTCCTCTACACAAGTGCATTGTGTTGGTGACGGAGCCACATGGATCAAAGAACAAGCCGATAGAATTTTTGGCAGCAACGGCTCATACCTTGTTGATTTTTACCATGTTAGTGACTACTTGGCCGCCTCCGCGCCTTTCTTTGACAAGGAGAATCCTCGCAAATGGATGCGTGAGCAGCAATCTCTTTTAAAGTCAGGGCATCTTTACCGTGTTTTACAAGAGCTTGAAAATAACTTGTATTGGAGTGGTGTTCCCGAGCAAGAACCGGTACGTGCTTGCTACAGGTATCTTTGTAATCGCCTTGATCAGCTGGACTACCTAGGAGCAATCTTGAGTGGGCTACCTATCGGTTCCGGTGAAATAGAAAGTGCTCATCGCTATGTGGTTCAAAAGCGCATGAAACGAGCTGGAGCATGGTGGAAAGAGGAAAACGCCGAACCTATGCTACAGCTGATGATTCTCCGGGTAAATGGTTTATGGGATGCGTATTGGGCTTTGCAGAAGAGTGAAGCATACAAGGAAGCTGCTTAAACTTTATATTTTCCACCACCTTTGGTTACACCCAATTCGGACGCGCGTGGACTTGTTTAGGAGTTTAAATTGCGGAATTGGTAATTGGTCACTGGCGTATTCTCGGTCGCGTAGTTTGAATGACCGCTGAGGGTACGCCAGATTTTTGATTTCTACCACCCCTCGTTACTCATCTGCACAGCTACCCGCAGAGCTATTTCATTCATACTCTGCGCTCCTTCCCGCCTCCCCGCCTCCGCGTTGAAAAAAAAAATGC
>JBFIDQ010000291.1:0-3626 GCA_041603795.1 Chlamydiales bacterium | reverse complement strand
GGAAAGATGCGAATCCACACCTTACCTTTTCTTTGGAAGTAGCGATTCATCGCCACACGACAAGCTTCAATCTGATTTGCCGTAATCCAGCCGCGGTCCAGGACCTGCATGCCGAACTCACCGAATTGAACGAAATTGCCGCCCTTACTGAGTCCCGTCATCTTGCCCTTCTGGACACGGCGAAATTTTGTACGTTTAGGCTGAGTTTGCATATTATTTCACTCCTACCGCTGCAGTTTTTTGCTGTGGTTGCTTCATCACTTCGTGTTTTTCTCCACGATTGACCCATACCTTGACGCCAATAGAGCCATAGGTAGTTTCCGCACGTGCCGTATCGTAATCGATATCAGCTCGCAACGTGTGAAGAGGCACTTTCCCTTCAAGGTAGCGCTCAGAGCGTGCGATTTCCGCACCACCCAATCGACCACTTACCTCTACACGGATTCCGAGAGCTCCTGCTTCCATTGAAGCCTGAAGAGCTTTCTTCATTGCTCGGCGGAATGGAATACGACGCTCTAGCTGGCGGGCAATGCCCTCCGCTACGAGTTTCGCTTCTAGATCGGGTCGCTTGATTTCCTCAACCTCAATCCAGACCTGCTTTCCCGTAAGCTTCGAGAGATCCTTCTTAAGCGCTTCGATCTCCACGCCTTTTTTACCGATGACCAATCCAGGGCGAGCCGTATGGATGGTCACTTCGACCTTCCCGCTCATCCGCTTGATGATGATCTTCGACGCGCCCTGCATATTGCCTCTTTTGAAGAGGAAATTGCGTATTTTCGTGTCTTCTACTAGAAGAGTGCCGAATTCTTGCTTGTTTGCGAACCACTTCGAGCGCCAGTCCTTGTTCAGGATGAGTCGCTGTCCTCGTGGGTTACCTTTCTGTCCCATTTATACTTCTTCCTCTTCCGTTCCCACGACCACCATTAGGTGGCTTGTCCGTTTCATAATCGGCGACCGGCTACCCCGGCTACGAGGTTTTGCGCGCTTCATCGTCGGTCCCTCATCGATTCTCACCTCGAGAACCTTAAGGTCTTCCCGACGAGCGCCCTCGTTCGTTTCCGCGTTAGCGACAGCGCTATCGAGCGTCTTCAGCAGAAGAGATCCCGCCTTAAGACGAGAAAATTTCAGCTGAGTCGTAGCGTCTGCTACGTTCAGGCCTCGAATCAATCCCGCCGCTAGACGACCCTTGCGAGGGGCGATGCGGACATAATTACTTTTTGCAAATGCTTGAGCCATGTTTCGCTATCCTTATTTCTTCTGGTGTCCCTTAAAGAGTCTCGTCGGCGAGAACTCTCCAAGGCGGTGTCCCACCATATTTTCCGTAACAAAAACCGTAATATGCTTACGGCCATTGTGAACGAGAAACGTGTGTCCCACCATTTCAGGAATGATCATCGAACCACGAGCCCAGGTTTTGATTTCTGGCTTGGTCCCGCTTTCATTCGCCTGATCGACCTTCTTTTTGAGGTGCGGGGCAATGAAAGGCCCCTTTTTCAGTGATCTAGCCATTATCTCTTCCTACGTGGTTTCACGATCATCTTCTTCGACTTACTCTTCTTGCGCGTTACCAAACCTTTTGTCGGCTTCGCCCAAGGCGTCTGTGGGATATAGCCATTGTGGCGTCCCTCTCCACCCCCGTGAGGGTGATCACACGGGTTCATTGCCGTACCACGAACAGTAGGACGGATTCCCTTCCAGCGATTACGTCCCGCCTTGCCATCAACTCTTAGGTTGTGAGCAGGGTTTGAGACCGTACCGAACGTTGCATAACAAACTTCTGGAACCATCCGAACTTCGCCTGACGGCATCCGGAGCGTTGCATAGCCGTTTGAGCGGGCCATCAACTGCGCGTCCGTTCCAGCCGAGCGAACCATGATCGCGCCGCGACCTGGTACCATCTCGATGTTATGAATGGTTGATCCAAGCGGCATATCCTTAAGCTTCATGCAGTAGCCCGTCTTATAGACTGGCTTAGCTGTTGTCGCCACCGTATCGCCCTTATTAAGGCCACGAGGTGCAAGAATATAGCGCTTTTCGCCATCTGCATAGTTCAGTAGTGCAATGAATGCCGAGCGGTTCGGATCGTATTCGATCGTGGCCACCTTGGCAGGAATTTCCACCTTGTCGCGCTTGAAATCGACCAGGCGCAATGCGCGCTTATGACCACCACCACGGTGGCGACAAGTAATGCGTCCATGGTTATTACGACCACTTGTCCGCTTCTTACTCGACATCAAGGACTTTGTCGGTTTGTCTCCAGTAAGCTGATCCAACACGGGCAAAACAAGCTGACGCTGTCCCGGAGTGATCGGCCTAAACTTTTTGACGACACTTTTCTTCTTCATCGGTTATACCTCTTCAATTTTGTCGCCTTTTTCCATCGTCACGATCGCTTTCTTGAAAGACGGGCGAAAGCCCATGCGACCGCGTACGCGTCGCTTTTTGCCTTTCACATTGATCGTGTTGACGTCGACAACCTTGATGCCCCATTCCTTGTAGATTTCCATTACCGCACCAGCAATTTCCTGCTTGGTGGCCGTCTTATCTACAATAAAGGCATACTTTGGGGATTCGCACTTGCGTGAACACTGGTTGCTTTCAGAGTTTTGCAACTCTGTTAGCATTTGTGTCTTTTCAGTAATGTGACGGCGAAGGACGACCTCGTAAGGATTCCTTGTGCTCTTTGTTGCATGAGTCATGCTGCCACCTCTTTCTTACTCGATGTTTTTAGCCACTCTTGCAATTCAGCTAGAGCGCCTTCTGTGACGACCACTGTTCCAGCAATTGCCACATCGTATCCCGAAATTTTCGTGGCCGTAGAGTAGGCCATTTTAGGGATATTACGAAGGCTCTTTGCGAAATTGTGGTACTGCGTCGTACGTATATTAACGGCTGCCTCTTCTCCCTCTGGAGTAGCTTTAGCGCTCTCTCCCAAGAAAAGTGTGCGACCCTTAATACCAGCCGTATCAAGAAAGCTTGCTACCGTCTTTGTCCTAGGAGCATCCATTTCGGCTGCCTCTAAAACAACTAGGCGTCCCTCTCTCATATGCTCAGCCAAAAGATGGCGAATCGCAGAGCGACGTTCCTTCTTATTGATACGCACATGCTGATCGAACTTTGGCTTAGGGCCAAAGACGATACCGCCACCCTTAAACTGAGGGGACGAAAGAGAGCCTTGGCGCGCGCGCCCTGTTCCCTTTTGCTTGTGCGGCTTTGCTGTTGAGTGATTGACTTCGCTACGCCCAAGCGTACTTGCTGACCACTGGCGCGCATTCTTTCGAATGGCCACGATATAATCTTTGATCATCTGACCGTTTGCCGTGAAATTAGCAAACGCATCATCGATCGTCACACTGCCCTTTTCTTTTCCGGAAAGGTCGTATTTTTTTACTGTTGCCACGATGATCCGTCCTTACTTCTTCGGTTTCTTGACTGCTGCCTGAATCATAACTGTTCCGCCGCGCGGCCCAGGTATTGATCCTCTGACAATAAGGACGTTGTCCTCTTCAAGGATTTTGACCACCGGAAGGTTTTGAATTGTGACAGAGTCACCACCCAAACGCTTCGGAAGCTTACGACCCTTGTAAACGCGTCCTGGAGTAGAGCGCATTCCCAAAGAGCCAGGC
>JBFIDQ010000290.1:0-3640 GCA_041603795.1 Chlamydiales bacterium | reverse complement strand
GAACCCCCGACCTACTGGTCCCAAACCAGCCGCGCTAGCCAAGCTGCGCTATACCCCGAAAATTGTACCTAGAGTATATCTGGGCACGTCTTTTTAGAGAAGCATTTCATCACTAGAAAGGCCCCTATCGCAATAAAAGGCATACTCAGTAGCTGTCCCATATGAAGCCACCCCTCGCCAGCCACCTGCGGCACCTTCCAGTACTCCAATATAAAGCGTGCTCCGAAGCACAAAAGAAAGAAGAGACCTGTCAAATAACCATCCGGATGCTCCCGATGGCGCCAAACGCGCCAAAGAACAGCAAATAGAGCCAGGTAAGCAAAAGCCTCGTAGAGCTGAACTGGATGCCGTGCAGCGGGCAAACTCCCATCGGCCGGGTGTCCAAATAGGACGGCCCAGGGCAATTGGGTCGTTACACCCAAAATCTCCTGATTCACAAAATTGCCACAACGGATGCAAAAACCGACAAACCCGGTGGGCACAGCCACCAAATCACATAGTCCAAGAAACGTCATCCATGGATAATCACGTCGAATGACCCAAAGAAAGGCAATTAGAGAGAGAATGATTCCAATGGCGCCGCCGTGACTCGCAAGTCCACCCTCCCAAACCTTCACGATCTTCCATGGATTGGCCCAGCAACGAGCCCAGTCGTAAAAAATGCAGTGTCCGAGGCGCGCTCCGACAATTGTACCGATCACCACAAACCAAGCGAGGCGATCCGTTAATTTCTCGGCCACCTGGCTCAAGGTAAGTACACTCGCTCCAAGTTGCGCCTCTAGGGTTTCGCGCCGCTCAGCCGAGTTACCTCCCTCAATGACCTTATTAAGAGCCTCAACAAGATCGCCGCCCGATTCCACATAGCCCGCAGGCCCCTCACGCATCGC
Organism: Chlamydiales bacterium; assembly: GCA_041603795.1. GTDB lineage: Bacteria > Chlamydiota > Chlamydiia > Chlamydiales > JBFIDQ01 > JBFIDQ01. The sequence goes on along the minus strand of JBFIDQ010000290.1, from coordinate 2,753 downwards.
ATGGCGAACGCCCTCGCTGTCCACAATATGATCACTAGCAAATCTGGGGTTGCGCGCAAGGCGCACGCGAAGCATGCGGACGATGATGCGATACGCAACCATGAATCCGATGACAAAAAACAGGCCGTACCAGCGGATGGGGTGATCGATGATGGGCAAAAGGATCAGATCCGGATCGGGATCCCAGTAGAGAAATGCCAGGTGATTCATCATTTAGCTTACCGGTAGGGGTCTTTCGCTGCTCGTTAAGGTATCCGCCAGCTTATCAAGCACGTCCCCAAGAACCCGCAGTGGCGACTGCCCTGCATTGAACGTGGAGATCATTTCCGGCGGATAGAGGTCCATTATCTGTTTTGTTTGCTCATAATAGATAGAAAGCCGCTTATTCAGCAGGCCTGGATCCGCATCATCAACGCGCCCCTCAATTTTCGCCCTGCGCTGAAGACGCGTGATGAGCTCATCGCGATCCTCCACATCAAGGAGAATCACATGTTGCAAGTCGATGTAGGGATCCAGAGCCTTCGCCTGAGCCACCGTGCGCGGTATTCCATCAAGCAAAAGGAACTGCTTCTCCGGTAGGTATCTGTTTGTCGCAATGAGTCCATTTACATAGTTGTGCCAGATCTGCACCGTTACCTCGTCCGGGACCAAAAGCCCCTGGCTGATGTACTGATTCGCGAGCTTACCCGATGGACTACTTGGGGAGAGTCCGCGAAAAATATCGCCTGTAGACAAATGCACATGACTCCCAGCCTGTGCCAAAATCTTGCCCACCGTACCCTTGCCTGCTCCCTGAGGACCAAACAAAAGAACACTACGGAATTTTGTCTCTGGTGCCTGACTTTCACTCTGCTCGATCATTTCACAACCCATTTGGCAAATCTGCACCAATTATCGCCGCTGGAGGTGAAAAAAACAAGGCACTAACGGAGTTTCTTGCTTGATTTTTTTTCAAAATTCCGTTAAACTTCCCCCTTTACAACACTCAATAAAAGAAGTTAACAGTCATGGCCACTCTTAAGTTTCAGCACAGCTCAGAAGAAATCGATCTAACAGACGGCAGTCCAATCGCCGAAATCTGTGAAGAAGCGGGCGTTCCATTTGCCTGCACCGAGGGGGTCTGCGGGACCTGCGTCATTGAAGTCGTAGAGGGCGCAAACAACCTCACCGATCCGAGTCCGGAAGAAGTTGACTTCCTTGGAGACGACTGCGCAGAAGAGCGCCTTGCTTGTCAGTGTCAGATAAAGTCCGGAACTGTTACGTTGAGCTTCTAATATGACGACAAAACAACGCCCCATTCATCGAGAACTCACCATCAGCGAGATTTTTTCCCTGTTTCCAGGGAAAAGTCAGCGCCTTGCCCAAGAGGTCACCAATGCAGGACTCCACTGCGTAGGTTGCAGCGCTTCTACTTGGGAAACAATCGAAGCCGGTATGAAAGGCCACGGAATGGACGACGCGTCCATCGACGGCCTTGTCGACCGCCTCAATGCGATCATTTCCGAGAAAGAGGACCTAACCACCATTACTCTCACGGAATCTGCCGCCACCAAATACCGGCAAATCCTCGAAGCTGAGGGGAAACAAGGTTGGGGCATCGGGTTTATGGAAAAAGCGGGAGGCTGTAATGGCTACGAGTACCTCCTAGACTATTGTGAGAAAGGGGAGCCCGGTGATGCCCTCTATGAGTCACATGGAATTAGCATCCACGTAAAAAAGAGCATGGAACCACGCCTTCTTGGCTGCACCATCGACTACATTGACGGCCTACAGGGTGCCGGATTCAAAATCGTCAACCCCAACGCGAAGTCATCATGCGGGTGCGGCAACTCCCACGGGTACTAAAATGCAGCCATTCCCTTTGGGAATGACTGCTATTTCAATTAAAGGATCGCGCAGCTAGAGCTTTCAGCTGTCTCAGATGCAGCTGCTGGCGCTGGTGGCATAATCACGGCCGCCACGTCTGCCATCTTAACCTCAACCGGCTGCTGAGCCTCCTGTAACGCCTTCAACGCCTTCAACCGAATCCTGGCGTCACCCAACTGCGTCCGCTGAGCCTTTTGCGCCGCGCGCGCCTTCCCAGGCTTAGCTCGACGCCCCACTACCGCCTGTAGGTCACGGATTTGTCGTTGCGTAGCCTCTACAGCCTTTGAGACCTCCTCCTCGGAAGGAGATCCGGAAATGATTCGCCACGCATCTCTGTTCTCAGGTGAGAGACGATATGAAACAAATTCCATAGCGGTTTCCCGAGAAACGCCTTTACTAAAGAGCTGAACGACTAAATCATCAACCTCATTGAGACGCAGCCTTTTTTTCTGATTTACAAATAGCAGTTGTTTGCTTCCCTCTGCTTGAACCTCGTCTTGGGTCTTTCCAAACCTCTCCGACTGCTCTGCAATTTCGTGAAACATCTTTACGATTGTTTGACACTTTTCGTTTTTCGCTAATCCTGGAACGGTGGGAAAAATCCCCTCCGGGGTAAGGTGTACGGTAGTTGTAGTGAATGACATAGTTACGATCCTCTGATTGTAATTTAGAAACCTAACCAGCGAATCTAATCGCAACGCACAATTTTGTGCTAGCCCTAAGCGCACCAACCAGAAGAACCACATAACAACGATTATTTAAACGCAGAGGCGGGGAGGCCGCGGAGTCACGCAGGGGGAGCTTCACAGCTATCCACAAGTAAAGCTCATAGAAGGTCTGTGGGTAGATTGTGAATAGCTGTGAAGCTCCCTCTGCGTGACTCCGCG
>JBFIDQ010000289.1:0-3657 GCA_041603795.1 Chlamydiales bacterium | reverse complement strand
TTTTTCTTAGGCTTAGGCTTAGGTTTGGGTTTCGATTTAGTGACCACCGTACGTTTTGGTGGTGGTGGCTTTCGTAACGTGACCGTCTGCACCACCACCTTTTGCTTCTTTGGGGACAGAGTGATCACTGTCGGCTGCCGGACCCAAAAGAACACAAAAAACAAGTGGAGAAGCAGTATAGGAAGGCTCGTTCTTGATCGAATCAGTTCCCTCATCCCGGCCTCAGTACGACATCCATTTCGTCAAATCCAGCACGCTCGATCGCACCTTTTACCGCCTGATAGGTTCCGAAATGCGCCTCGCGGTCATGAAAAAGAAGTGGCCGCGCATCGAGATACACTCCATGTGCCTCTCTGAGCAAGGCTTCAAGCACCTCCTCGTTTACGAGCTGCTTGTTCAACCAGATCGAATTATCTTTCTTTACCGTGATCGAAATCGGCCGATCACTCTGGAGCTGCTGTAGGTCTAGTGACGTTTTTGGTGTTCCAGGAGCGAGCTCTACCTCCTCCACATCAAGAAGAGGAGCGATGACAATGAACATAATGAGTACAACAAAGAGCACATCAATCAACGGCGTTAGGTTAACCAACGCCTCGTCAGATGCCGAATGAAAGGCTCGTCTTTGCCTCCGCATTGGCTACCCTACATCCACCGTGCGATAATTGAGCTCCACCGCAGCTAGCATCTCCGAACAGAAGTTTTCCATTTCATCTGTACAATCACTGATTTTCTGCCGCAACGCATTGTGACCTATGAGCGCTGGGATGGCGACAACGAGTCCGACGACAGTCGTTCCCAATGCCATGGAGAGTCCACTTAGGACCATCTGATTGGCACCACTTGCCTGCATGGTGAGCTCAGAGAGCGTGATTAAGCTCCCCCAGACAGTGCCCAGGAGTCCAAGAAACGGTGCCAAACTCACCACAGTGGAAAGAATATACAAATTTTTTCCTAAGTAGCGGCTCTGCGAAGACACCATCGACATCAGATGCGCCTCAACGAGGTGGATATCGGCCGAAGAAAGCACAGCCTTCCCCTGAACCTGTTGGTTCTTGCCGAGGACCTCCATCGTTTGCTGACGCAACACAGAGTAGAGCTCCCGAAAAGGATTGGAAAATTCTTCTTTATCAGGTCGAGTGACCTCGATGCTAAGCGGATCGTGACGCCTACTGCTAAATAGCTTCTCGAATTCATGAGACGTCTTTTCCACGGCACGCGCCATGCGCAGCTTATGAATCATAACGATCCAGCTGACCACAGACAGCGCAAAAATGGCCAAAAAAATCACCTTACCGAAGAAATCGGCCTGAGCGTAGGCAGATATAAATGGGCTTACTGCAAGCATGGGGTCATCTATGGTTGATCAGGGAACCGTGATACGCGATATCGCGTTCCTCGTCAACTGCAATCAATCTCCCGAGAATCGTCATAGAATCTCTTAACAAGACCTAACAGGATACTTTCTATGACTCGATTGACCCGATTAATAGTATCGATCGGGTCAATTGACTCAATTGACCCGATTATGACATAATCGAGTCAAAGAAAGGATGAATCATGAAATACGAGGAGTCTGAGTCTTCGATTCTTGAGTTTAAGCTAGTTCCGCCCGACGGCCTGCAGGTGGTGAATACCCTCGTAGCCTTTGCAAATACGCACGGAGGTCGGCTCGTTTTCGGTGTTCGTGATGATCGAGAGATCATAGGCTTATCGGAGGAAACCACCCACCAGCTTATGGAGTCACTAGCTCAGTCGGTTTCACAAAAGACGACCCCCCCTCTTCAACCCTACCTCTATTCTCAGAGAAAGAACGATCAATTGCTGGTGATTGTAGAGGTGTCACGCGGACGTCGAAAGCCCTACTTTTTGACGACAAAGGGGCTGCAGCAGGGTGTCTATATCCGACTAGGCTCTCAGACCGTCAAGGCGACCTCAGAAATGATTGATGAGATCCAGTGGCAAAGTAGAGGGTTTTCTATTGATACCATGCCAGTATATGCAGCCGATCCCGAAGAGCTTGACCTCGATGCATTTGGGGAATTTCTCTCCCGCAAGGCGCACAAACGTGCCAGTGCCTTGGCCAAGCAGATGCTGGCCTACGGTCTTGCACTGGAGGAGCATGGACAAATATTTCCGACAACCGCGGGCCTTTTGCTCTTTGGGGCCTCTCCTCAAAAGTACTTGACCGAGGCGTTTGTTATTTGCACCCACTTCGAAGGTGTGCGAGGGAGAAAGGCGATCGCTACTCGCGACAGCAGGGGCACACTTTTTCAGCAAATTGACGACACAATTGCATGGATTCATTCCCGCTTAAACAAGGAGTTCCGGATTGACGGGGCAGCGCAGCGAGCTGAGAGACTGGAGGTACCAGAAGACGTGATTAGGGAAATGATTGTGAATGCCGTGATCCATCGCAACTACCAAATACAAGGCCCCAATAAAGTGGCCATCTTCGATGATCGCATAGAAATATTCAGCCCAGGATCCTTTCCCGGTCCGCTGGTGCAATCGCAGCTGGATCAAGGATTTACGTTTATTCGAAATCGCGTTATCGGCAGAGTCATGCGAGAAATTGGGGTCATTGAAAAATTAGGGTCGGGCTTGATGACTTTATTCGAGCGTTACCGGGAGAGAGACCTTCCTCGTCCAGAGGTGATTGAAGGCGCCGGTTTCGTGAAGGTCATTTTACCTAGACAAACCCCGCAAACCACTACGGTACCAAAGTCGGATGACGAAGAGCGACTCATGCGAATGTTTCTTAAGCACGACGAGGTGAAGGTAGGCGATGTCATCACTCTGCTCGAGGTTAGCCGCAGTTCGGCAGTTCGGTTGCTACGATCACTCATTGACAAAGGCCAAATAGAGCGTATCGGGGCCGGACCCGCCGCGCGATACCGTCGGCCTACGCCCTAACGACAAGAGCTAACCTCGAATGCCTCTTAAACCTGTTCTGCGAATGAGTCTAGTACTCAGTTAAGTTATACAAGCGTTTGAGTTTCCTTAAACCTCAAAGGCGATTGTAGAGCCATCCAAAGATATACAGGCCCACAAAGCCGTCGACGAATCCGTAGATCAGGCCGATCAGTGCTCCGGGATAGCTCACCGCGTAGCCCGGATAGACGGACGCCATTAGATGAAGAAACGGCAAGCCATAGCCGAACAAAATGCCTGCTACAGTCATGATTGCCAAAGCGAGACCCCAGAGGATCCCCGCAGATAAACCGAGTTTATAAGGACTTAACGACATAATTCTACCTCCCTTACTTTTATCCTCATTATATCATATTTTGATTTTTAAGAATCAATTAAGATGTGGTCTTGAGAGGTTTGTGAGGATATTCGAGCTGTCGCTTTTGGAACGACAAAATCTGAGGCTGTTGAATCACTCCCTTGTCGATTGCGACTGCACGCCTGATCGTTTCACTGCCCTGCCAGCTCGAGGGGCCTTCTAGGACCGTCTGCAAATAGACAATTAGAGCAGCTGAAATGGATCGGGATGCACTTTCCCAAAGGTATGAAGGCGTATGATCGACCCCATAGTAGTCCACGGTACCAACTTTAAACATCGGCTCATCAAACGACGTTGGTTTTGCAAAGAAGAATCCCATGCCCTCGTCACAACTCACATCAATGATGAGGCTTTGTGGCTTCAAGTAA
>JBFIDQ010000288.1:0-3696 GCA_041603795.1 Chlamydiales bacterium | reverse complement strand
GGGGTGAGCCGCTGGTAAATGGACGTAAGCTCTCTCTCGTTCATCAGAGCCGTGTGGAGGAATATCTGATTCAACCTTTGCTAGAGGGGGGGTGTTATAAAAACCACGCTGATGAGCAACCGCACCACCACCTCTGGCTGGCTATCGCAAACCTTCTTCCGTGCAGGTTTCCCCTGATCGATGCTGTCGATGGCTCCTTCGTAAACTGCGAAGTGCCTGTTCTTCGAAGTCGAGACTTGCGTATCCAATGGATTGGACATGCGAGTCTATTGCTCCAGGTGGGAGAAATGAATATTCTAACAGACCCTGTATACGGATTCATCCCACCATGTTTTCCTAGGCATACGCAAGAGGGTATTTCATTTGAAGAGCTACCGGCGGTTGATGCAATTTTACTCTCACATAATCACAGCGATCACTTTCAAGAGTCCACCTTGTTGCGTCTCCGTCACCAACAGCCAAATATGCTTGTCCCAAAGGGCATGGAAGGCTGGTTTCATAGGCGGGGTTTTGGGAGTATTGTAGGGCACAATTGGCATGCTACGACGCGTGTGTGGAGTGACGAGGGGGAGGTGCATTTTACCTTCGTGCCGGCGCGGCACTGGGCGACGCGTCGATTTGATGTGAACCGCTCTTTATGGGGTGGGTGGGTCATTCGATCTGAGGGAAAGGTTGTCTATTTTGCTGGCGATACGGGGTATGACCAGGAAATGTTTCGCGAAATTGCGCGGGAAATGGGCCCAATCGATGTGGCACTTCTTCCGATTGCCCCCGATGGTGAACCTGACATCCATCTCACACCGGAAGATGCTCTAAAAGCACTTTGGGATCTTGAGGCGCAAGTTATGATTCCAATCCACTGGGGCACCTATCGTACGGGTCACGAGGGAGTTGGTGAGCCTATAACAGTGCTACAGGACCTCTTGCTCACCGACAAGTATAGGAGCCTCGCTTCTCGAGTTAGGATCTTAAAAATTGGTGAATGCTGGACGGGAACTCGCCCTACATAACCTCCAGGGCACGCGCGAAAGTGAGAAAGCCAAGCTCTGTGCGATCGAGTCCAAAGTGTTCGTCCGGTGCATGAATTTGATCATCGGAAAGGCCAAAGCCCATCAAAACGACGTCCGAATTGCTTGCCTTGGCAAGGTCGGTGACAATAGGAATGCTGCCACCCTCCATGATGAACTGACACGGCTTGTCAAAGACTTCGCTATAGGCTTGGGCAAAGGCTTGAACGCCGGGAGAGGTGGAGCTGGCACAAACAGCTGGACCTCCACCTTCATGGAGATCAACTTCTAAGGTGATGCCATCGGGGGCAACTGATTCGAGGTATTCCTTAATCTGCGACAGGGTCTTTTGCGGAGATTGGTCGGGAACAAGGCGGCATGAGAGCTTTGCCTTGGCGACGGCAGGGATAACGGTTTTGAATCCGGGACCACTATAGCCTCCAGAGATTCCGTTAATTTCAATTGTGGGTCGGGTCCACGCCGATTCCAAAGGGGTGCGATCTCTTTCGCCACCTATGGCTTTGGTGCCGAACATGGATTCATAGCCGTCGCTATCGAAATCAAAAGCGATCTGCTCCTTTTCCTCATCCGAAAGTTCCATCACGTCATCATAGAATCCAGGCACCGCAATGCGTCCATGCTCATCACGTAGCTTGGCAAGGATCTCTACGAGGGCGTGGTTGGGATTGACCACGAGTCCGCCGTGCGTACCTGAGTGAAGATCGCTGCTGGGGCCGGTAACGGTGACCTCCATGGTGACAATCCCTCGAATTCCGAGGGTCACAGCCGGACTGTTGCGGTCGCGTAAACCCACGTCGACGACAACCAGCGTGTCGGCCTGCAGCTGGTTGCTACGCTCGCTAAGGATTCCAGCGAGCCCCGCCGAGCCAATTTCCTCTTCTCCTTCAATCAGCCACTTCACGTTGCAAGGAAGTCGTCCGTCACGAGCGAGAAGTGCCTTCAAGGCTTGCAGTACATAAAAACATTGCCCTTTGTTGTCCTGTGCGCCACGCGCATAGACCTCCCCATTGCGTACTTCTGGTTCGAACGGGGGAGTGGTCCATTCTTCTAGGGGATCGACAGGCTGCACGTCGTAGTGATTGTAGATGAGTAGTGTTGGCTTATCCGGTGCGTGAAGATGAGCAGCAAATAGAGTGGGGTGTCCACTCGTCTCCCAGCGCTCTACTGCGAAGCCGAGGGCGCCAACTTGCTCAGTTAGCCAATCCGCACACTCGAGGAGCGACTGCTTGTAGGACGGATCTGTACTAATGCTGGGAAAGCGAAGAAAAGTGAAGAGGTCGCGCTGTATCTCTTCGCGATTCTCTGCAAAATAACTCCGTAACCATGTGAGGGTGTCTGCTTGGGTGGTCATAAATGTTCTCCTACGCGGTTGGCGAGTGTAGCACAGGAGTGAAATTACGCAACGGTTTACGCTTAAGGGCAATGTGACTATGCTGGCCTCCATGAAAACGACTGAAGTTATTATTCTGGACTTTGAGACCACGGGAATGACCACGGATAGCTCCCGCATCATAGAGGTGGGTGCAGCACTCGTTTCGGGTGGAGAAATCACGGCAACCTTTAGTTCGCTTTGCGACCCAGGGGAACGCATACCCTCTTTCATCACGGGCCTGACGGGAATCACGAATGCTATGGTAAGGGGACAGCCATCCCCTGAAGCGGTGATGAAAAAGTTTCGCGGGTTTATCGGTGAGCGTCCCATTCTCGCGCACAACGCCTCATTTGACGGGCGCTTCCTGAAGGCCGAAATGAAACGGGTGGGCCACACCGTGACCAACCCACTTTTGTGCACAATGCTTCTGGCGCGGCGTCTCCTGCAGAACGCCGAAAACCATAAACTAGGGACCCTATGCCGCCACATTGGCTATCAAATGGCCTCGGGGCACCAGGAGCATAGAGCACTCGACGATGTAAAAGTCACAGTGGCCCTCTGGAATCATATGCTAAATTTGGTGCACGAGGCTACCGGCTCAGTACCCTCATTTTCTCTCCTGCAGAAACTGACCCGTACGCCCAAGCATCAGGTTCGGGAGAAGTTGGGACAGTTGTCTAAGGTGTGAATGATTTTCAAATTAACAATTTTAATTTAAGGAGTGTGTTTTATGGCATCAATGACTGAAGGTTTATCGCTTGGGGCTGCTGGTTGGTTGTCCAATATGGGTAATCAAATTTTTCAAATGGGCTGTGCTGTCGTAAGAGAGAGTAAGGTTGACGCGGAAAATGCAGAGCCATGGCAGAGCAACGTAAGTCGAGTTGGAATGGCAGTTACGACAGCTTTTGCAGCTTATAAGTTGATCGGATTGGGTCTTTCGCTAGCCTGTTCTTTTGTCGGAGTCGTACTTATTTTGGATGGATTCCAATTCTTTCGGGCGTTTGATGATAATAAGCTTTCCATGGATGAGTTTAGAGCGGATTTCGGTACTCATACCCAAAGAATGTGCGAAAACACGTTTTTCCTCAGAATAGGGGTCAAGATGGCGCTGTCAGCTGTTGGCTTTGCGAACACTGCGATGCAGGGCAAAAAGGAAGACGCTCCTCACTCGAAGGAGTTGTAATTGGACCGCGATGCCTAGTTTTTAAATGGGCCGCCGAAACGCTGCCTATTCTCTAAAGGCTGTAGGTAGCTGTTGTTCAGAACGACTTGTTGGCCGCGACAGCGGCTTGCAAG
>JBFIDQ010000287.1:0-3723 GCA_041603795.1 Chlamydiales bacterium | reverse complement strand
TATGGGGGTGAAGATGATCAGCGCCCCCGACGGATATCACTCAATCATGGCCTCGCTGGCCCTCAATGAACGGGTCGAGCTTCAGGGGTTTGGACGCGCCGCTAGAAAGGGGGAAAAGGGTAGCTGCGAATACATCATTAACGGTGAAGCAGCGGACAAGACGATCACAGAATTGCGGTATCGTCGCGACCTAGAAAACCTTTGCCTTCTGGAGGAAGTGCGAACAAAGTGCTTTCCGGAAAATGAGGTATTCAAGCGGGCTTATAGGGAATTCGAACAGCTCAACGATGAAGTATCCAAACTTCTCAAAGAAAATGAAAAGCTCGTTGGAAAAGACACTTCTGTCTACACCAACGACTTGAACCAACGCTGGGCCTACCTCATCGCTGAAGTGACTCTCGTCCTAAACGAACCCATCCTTTGGGAAGGAGATCTCCAGAAAAAGCAACTCTTTATCAATGATCGGATCAGAACATTTAAGGAAACGTACCTCAATTCCATTCGAGAGGCCATTGCTAAAAAGAAGCCCCAGGAGGCTCTAGAGAGCCTTACTGAGACTCAGCGCGCAGGCCACCAATTGGTTCAGAACAAGGAGTATAAGAGAGCGCTTGAGACCTTTGAACAGGCAATCTCGAAAAATCCGAAGCTAGCAAGCATTTCCTACTATTACAGTGGATTTGCCAAGCTACTTACTGAAGGAAATTCGACCGACTCTAGAAAAGAAGCCAAGAAACTCTTCAAGAGCGCATTAGAAATCATCAATCGACAGATTTCCCAAATCCTTGAGGATCGCAATACGGTGGCTCAGTTGCACAACTTCTGCGGAGTAGGAGAGCAACAACCCAATGGAAACCCTGAGCAACCAGCAGAAAATGCCTTTCAGTTGCAGGTCAATCGCAAAATTCAGGTTCTCAACTCTTTTGCTAGTAGCATCACATCGGTTATTGGAGAAGACTTCCAGCTAGAAGAGCTGGTGAAGCTCGGTATGGAGCAGGGAAAGGCGGAAGAGGCGCTTCGTCTCCTAACAGAAAAAGGGATCGTAAAGCCAGAACGGATAAGTCGCAAGATCACGACCTCCGAGGGTGCAAAGACGATCGCCTGTGGTAGCAAGAAGGCCTCCTTCACTATGCTCTCGGGTAGCTGCTGGACCAAGATCAGCAAGTTTCTACTTGGCAAGGCAAGCGAGCGCGCTGCAAATAGTCGAAGTGTCGCGCAGAGCGACATCGAAGGACTCATTACCACTACAAAGTCATCGGTTTGGAATCGCCTCATTGCCGAAGGGTATTTGCAGGTTCAACCAGATGACTTCTTTGTCTTTTCCTCAAAGCTCAAAGTCGATTTATCGGGTGAGGCGCTAAAAATTGGTGAGATGACTATTCCGCTAAGCGTGTGCGACCACGTGGAGGCACTTCTCGCTGATAAGGTGGCCGAACGCGAGTCGTGTACAAAAGCGGAGCTGCGAGAGGCAGCTTCCTCTCTCAACGACCAAGAATTCGTTGCCCTGATGGAGCATCTGATCGGCGAAAAAGCGATGATGCGCAAGGCTAAGTTGTCAGAAAAATCAGGTAGCCGGGAAGCGTTCGAGGGAACACTCAAGGAGCTTTTCCAAATTGAGCTGCCTGGAGAAGCTTTCGCTGAAGAAGAAGGGGTCCTCTACCTTCTTCGAGAGGGCTTTCCTTTGCCGGAAACGCCTAAGGATGGCGCCAAAGAGGTGTGGACACGCCTCTGCGAAATCGGGGCTGTGAAGCGCCCCCGGGTGAAGGCGGGTTGGGATGGATCCATCAAGAAGAAACTGGATAAGATACAAGAGGAATTCGGTGGTGACGACTTCAAAACGGTACGCGCTCAGTTATCGCAATTCCTGAAGTCCCACACAGGCGATCTTCGCATGTTCGCCAAATTCAAGACCGAAAGTACCTTTTTCCAGGATTATCTTGCGGAGAGCCTAGAGAAGGGGGAGGTCAATCCAGAGGGCGCGTTGCTTATGCAACAGGGACTGGAAACGATTCTCTCTCTTAAAGAAGTTACTCCACCTTGGGCGGCAATCGGAGCCATGCTTCTTGGCGCGATTCAAATTGTTGCAGGGGCTGTCATTATGGCCTGCCTCAGTGCCACGGGTGTTGGCGCTGTAGCAGGGATGTTCATTGCACGTTTTCTGATCAACGAGGGTTGCAATGACTTGATCTCAGGAACCATGGGTCTTGCTTCAGGTAACTTCACGTGGGACGATTACAAAAATGAAAAACTCGCCAGTATGGCGACTTCCGCTGTCATGGTTGGGGGTGCGGCTGCAGTCGGGCGCGCTGTGAAGTTTGTCAAGAAGGCAAAACAAGTCAAAACAGGCGCTGAGGCCGCAACTAAGGTAGCAGACAAAACAAAAAAACAGGCGCAGGTGGTGAACAAATTACGCGTCCGAATGGCTGGAATGGACCCTATGGACCGCGTCCGACAGGTTACCACCTACTGCGGAAAGAAGATCGGAGGTGCCTTGCTCGTGGCTGGTGTCAATGTGAGCATCGACAAAGCTATTGGCTGGCTCATGGAAAGAATCATGACGCAGATTCGAGAAAACGTCGAACGAAATTGCCTGAGCAACCCAGAAGATCCTGAGATTCTTAAGTTAAAGAACGAATTCCGTAGAATCTATCTATACGCAGCTTCACCTCAACACGCGAAGAACGAAGTGGATAGATTGATCCAAGAGATGAGGCAGAATTTCTTGGAAGGTGACATCTTTAAAGATCCAATCCTGTCGGGGTGTCAGCGTAATCTTAGCGGCTCCTTCAGTGACCTTTCAAGTTTCGCCAAAGATCAAGGAAAGATGAAGTATGCAAAAAAAATGGAGGTCGCGACTAAGGTGGCTCGAGTGATCATTGATGTCGTTAAAACAGCCAAAATTCTCGCTTTGCCAACAGCCGCTCCCTTGATCCTCGGGGGCAAGGTGGATGCCATTGTGCAAGCCTCCTCCAAGGAGCCGGCAGAGGGCGATGTGGTGCCGGAAGCATTCCTAAGCGAATCCATAAAGCAGTTCCGTGTGATGCAAACAGCAGAGGTGCTACAGGCACTGGAACAAAACGTCCTTAGGGGGATTCTTCAGCGAAAATGCGTAAAGGCTGCGAAAGCACAGGTGAAACGGGTAGGGCAGTGGGTGGCACGCTATCGAGCCATGGGGCGCCTTGATCGGATCGAATCGGGTGAAAAAATGCCAGGTTTCCAAGAGTTCGCTACGGCCCTGCGCTTAGACAAAATGGGCGTTGCACTGCTAACCGACAAAGGAGGCGAGCCCGTCGTGGATCAGCGCCTCCGCCAGCAGGCAGATGCCTACACTCAGAAGACATTGGGGCAATCTTTGCCAAGTGATGAAGGAATTCGACTGGGATTGAAGGTAGTGGATCAGCACTATACTCCCTGTATCAAAAACGACCAGGGAAAATGGGAGCCCGTTGAGCTCAAGAACCTCAATAACCTAGTCAAAAATGGGTGCATGTTTCAATCGCTTTTGCTCCTATCCGCCTACCAAAAAGCGGAAGGAACACCCAGCGAACGTCTCAAGGCAGCAAAGAAAACAGCTAATAGTCCTGAGGAACTCTTCCTCTCCCGCAAGCAGTTCATTGACCAAGCGCGAGCAGACGCTCGCTATCTTGAGAGTCACATGAACAATGATCACAGACGTTGGAGAAAGCAGGCCAAGGGAGGTGTCAAGGCGGCGCAACTCGATTCGAC
>JBFIDQ010000286.1:0-3723 GCA_041603795.1 Chlamydiales bacterium | reverse complement strand
GCTTTGTCCGAGCCGTAGTGTTGTACGGCGTGTGCGAGGTTGGTGCGGGTATTGGGAAAAACGGCTTCCATCTCTTGGATGAGCTGCTCGACGCTGCGGCGAGCGGATTTGGTTCCTACGGGACAGCGACATGTGATTCGAGCAAACCCCTGTTGCTCGGCAAAGTGCTGGATGTCGATTTCTGTCACGTGAATCATAGGTCTGATAATTGTTACACCCACGCGCATCATAGGAACCTTAGCGAGATTTCCTACGACCTCCCCCTTCATCAGCATGTTCAGCAGAAGCGTCTGAATGCTATCGTCGCGATGATGCCCAAAAGCTACGGTATCCACTCCCACTTCCTCCGCCATCTCAAACAGCAACCTGCGGCGCTGGCGGGAGCAGGAGTAGCACTCAAGGGTCTCCAGCGACTGCGTCGTTTCTCTTATTAGAAGCGGAACGCCCAGCTTCTCGCAGATAGCACGCAGGTAGCCGCCATCGACTCCGGCCCCACACGAAAAGGCACCAGAAACATGAAAGGCGTAAAGTTTGTACGGGGGAAATCCGCGGCCGGAAATCGCGTGAAGCATGTAGAGCATGGCCAGGCTGTCCTTGCCGCCACTGAGTGCAACTCCCAGCTTCGTGCAGCCCTCGACGAGTCCCTCTTCGTGCATCGCCTTACGCATCATACTCTCAATTCTACGTCCCAACTTTGGCCACGGCGGCGCCACTTCTGGTATCATTGGATCCTTCCATCAAATAACGAAATAGTTTAAACTCTGCCTCTTACGCTGTCAAGGAGAGTCTCTTATGACCAAACCAAACCGCAACGACGCTTGCCCCTGTGGGTCGGGCAAAAAATACAAGAAGTGCTGCTGGGAGAAGGATCAGTCGAAGGGATTCGATGCGAAGCTCATCGGCGGCTCAAATCCAGTAGGTTCGCTGTTCGATCGGATCGTAAAAGCCGAGCCAAAAAAGGCGGATGAGAAAAAGGATTGAGGGAAATAGATCTCTTTGCTAAACTCACAACTCCTTATCGCTGGTGTAGCTCAACTGGTAGAGCACCCGACTTGTAATCGGACGGTTGTGGGTTCAATTCCTTCCGCCAGCATCATTTTTAACGGGGGTGTCGCATAGTGGCCAATTGCATTGGACTGTAAATCCGACTCCTTATGGATACGTTGGTTCGAATCCAACCGCCCCCATTCCAACAACCCTCCCAGGAGGGATCTATGTTCACAGGAATTGTTCTCGGCCTCGCCGAGATAAAAGAGGTTGAGCGCCGAGAGGCGCTTACCTCTTATGCTGTTGACCTACCCTGGCGCGACCAACTTCAGCTGGGCGCATCCGTTTCCATCGACGGCGTATGCCAGACAGTGGTCAAAATGGATCAGTGGGTCTGGTTTGATGCCATCGAAGAAACCCTTGAAAAAACAACCCTAGCAGATTTGCAAATCGGACAAAGGGTCAACGTAGAACGCGCCCTGCGCCTCGGCGACGAGCTCGGTGGACACATGATGTCGGGTCACGTGATTGGCTGCGGCACGCTCCTCGATCGCGATGAAGGCGAGAGCACCTTGGCGCTGCGCATTGGCGTGGATTCGGATTTAATGCGCTACATCCTGAATAAAGGATTCGTTGCGGTAGACGGCGTTAGCCTAACCGTCGGGGAGGTCGGTCGCGACTCCTTCTTTGTCCACCTCATACCAGAGACCCGCGACCGCACCACCCTTGGTACCAAGAGGGCGGGAGATCGGGTCAATATCGAACTGGATGCACAAACTCAGGCGATCGTTGCGACGACCGAACGAGTTCTTCAACACCTTTAGGCGAGGACACCTTTTCTCTCTAGGAGCCACAGGATGCCATCTAGGGTGAGGCTATCGAGGCCAGTCTCTTCATCGTCTCGAATGAGGTTACCCTTCGTGGCTACACCTTCAAGAACGGTTTGAATCGCACTTTGTCGTCCACTTACAGCAGCATCGTAGCTAATGCTTGCCGCCCTGAGCTGCTTTTCCAGCACAAGGAGTGGCTTGGCAAGTTGATGAAGGCGACCCTGAAGGAGCCTCTTATTGGCTCTAGCACGCTCCAGTGTCGCGTTTTGCTTTTTGATCGCCTCGGCAAGGAGCGCCGACTTCATCGTTGGTTGAGCCAGTCGTTGTCTTTTTAGGGGTCTTTTTTCCGGCTGCTGCTGACTTTCTATGGCTGAAAGCTTCAGAGCGAGAGCATTCGCTCTGCTGCTTGCGACTTCCAAAGCCGAACGGATGGCAGTGATTTCTCCAGTTGTCGCTTTTGTCAAATGAGCCTGACAATTCCGCCTAACGTCCAATAGGTCTTGAATTTTCTTACGCCACGAATCATCAACTACCTTCACAACACCCGAAGAGGTTTTAGCGAGCTCAACCCACAGCTGCTCAAGCATGCGACCCTGCAGTTTCCAGTCCGTTTTCAAACGACTTGAAATCTCTTGCACAAGCAGCGGCAGCATCGTCGCTTCAAAAAGTTCGAGTATATCTCCCTCGGGATATTCTGCCCGTGCTGTAGCCCGATATGGGTCAGCTTCTGCATCAGGTATCCGAGGATCAAACGGGAGAGGCATTCCCCTCTTTTCAAGTTCGTACCTGAGGTGAGCCAGGAGATGAATGGTTTGTTGCCTGGCCACCACACTGCTTGCCCGCCTCACAAGAAGTTCTAAGGCCTCCAGCGCGGCTGTCGCATAGCAGCTTTGTAGATCTTGTTGATCTAAGCCTTGCCCAATTCGGGAGAATGCAAAGTCGTAGTGAAACTGAACTGTGTTCGAGATCTGAGGGCCACAAAACATCGTCTCGTCTGCGGGGTCCGATAAATTTGCTATATCGAACAAGAACTTGTCTAGATTCTGACGGTTTCCGCTCTTCAGTTTGACATAGGTATGTCCCAATTGAATCTGCAGAATT
This sequence comes from Chlamydiales bacterium, assembly GCA_041603795.1. GTDB lineage: Bacteria > Chlamydiota > Chlamydiia > Chlamydiales > JBFIDQ01 > JBFIDQ01. The sequence goes on along the minus strand of JBFIDQ010000286.1, from coordinate 805 downwards.
CGGTACTCTGGGTGGCCCACTGGATACCCTAGAATGCCCTTCTTCTGCATAATTGCACTCAGCACGCGACTCTTTTTCGCTTCGTGAGCAATGGTTGTTAGGGTCGTGGTGGCCGGGTGATCATGGATGAGGCGCGCTTGCCTTTGAAAGTTAAACTTTCCGACCTCACTCCAGTCAACGCTTCGATTACCGAGCCGCTTTCCGAGATCAATTAAAAACCTTATGCGATCGGATTCACCCCCCTCGATATACAGATAGCGCCGAGTAGCGGGGTTACGAGATTGCAGTAATGGCAGCGGAAAGGAGATTTCGCGCTCGCCCTTCGCGAGAATCCCTAAAAGTGGCACTTTGCCCGCCGATGCCAAGTTCTTTCCAAAAAACTTCTGCAGTTGGATCAAGTTGAGCATTCCAATCGGTTTTTGCATTATGCTCCCCGTGTGCCCGCCAATCTGCACTTCGAAATCCAGCATTTTTTTCGCCTCAACCCGCACCGCATCCCATGGCTTCTCTAAATCCTGCGGGGTCGGAATCCCAGAGAAATCGATTTTGCGTACATACGACGTAGTAGAAATCCGGCTCTTGGCGTAAAACTCCAGCGTGCAATGACGACCGACCGGATGATGAATAAGCCGTGTCTTTTGAGATACGTTCCCTCTTGCCATTGGCTCAATAAGAAGATCTGGAAAGGCTTCACGCAAAGCGGTTAGGCGCGCATCCCTCTGCTTTTCTATCTCCCCAAAAAAATCTAGCAGACGTCGCTTTACCTCATTGACAGTTCCTTGAATTGGAATGCTGTGGACGGCAT
>JBFIDQ010000285.1:0-3738 GCA_041603795.1 Chlamydiales bacterium | reverse complement strand
GGAAAGCACCCCCATAGTGAGGTGATGGCCGTCCAGCGAGAATTCGTTTCGTGTCTGCGTCATGTGAAATCCGTTGCTTGACGGACAACATTAGCGGTGCACCGGTTTTCGAGCAACCGGAGTCGTTAAGGTTCGGGAAAAAAAAAACTATGCCCAAAAAAAACAATTAAGTAATCTTCAAATATCAGCTCAATTGTCTTAAGGAGACAACCAATGAACGGTACCCATGCTTTTTCGAACACGACTCCTGCAAAATTGGGTGTTGCAGCGGCAGCTACCCTGTTTGCCTGTACGAACGCCACCACACTAAATGCTGGTGCCGAAAATAACGGTGACGCAGTAGATTGGAGCGGATTTTATGTTGGCGGACACCTCGGCTGGGGCGAAGCTTGTTTTAGTCAGGATCCGCACTCTGGTGAAACATCGGATGGAGTAGCAAAGACCGACCCTTCTGGGCTTATTGGCGGTATGCAGGGCGGTTACAACTGGCAGTGGGATAGTTTTGTTCTCGGACTAGAAAGCGAATTTAGCGCTACCGGCTGGGGCGACTCGGCCCTTTACCCGGGCAATGGCTCAAGAGCCGCACATAACGACGTTGACTGGATGGCCACGTTGCGTTTGCGTCTAGGAATGCCCATGGACAGTGCTCTTTTCTACGTTACCGGGGGTCTAGCCTACGCAAAAGCCTCGTTTATTGAAGTGTCACCAGACGGTACGTTCGTCACAGGCAATCATGAAGCTATCGGCGGTGTGGTTGGACTGGGAGCAGATTGGCGCCAGAATGATAACTTTAGCTGGCGCGTTGAGGGGCTGTACTACATGTTCGATGACAGCGAGCGGAACTTTGGTACGAGCACTGGAAATCGAGACAACTTTAAGAACTCTTGGGTGGTTCGCCTAGGGTGCAATTACCACTTCTAAACGAAGCGGCAAAGTCTTTTGCTGAATTCGAGGAATTCGCCCCACTCATATTGCCGTATGAGCGGGGCGAGTTTTGCCTGTCGGATGTGAAAACCGCGATGCTCATAGCCAGTGTTGATACGGCCCTGCGCAGTTGCGGTCGTCACCAAGCAATGGAGGCGATTGATCACCTGGCTGGAGTCCACATAGCTCAGCTGCGAGAGCGAGCGTAGAGGCCGGATCGGTCACTAGCTCCTCGTATTGAACCACACGCACAATCCCCGGTAGCTTTTCGGCTAGGACGTCAATCATCTGGTGGTACCAGGTGATGTGCTCGCGGATGGTATCTAGGTCATAGGCGTAGACATTGCCACTGCGGTATTTTCGCATAAAAATACGGAGCATGTTGTCGTGGATGTCACGTTTTACTAGAAGGAAGCGGACGTTTGGAAAGGCTGCTGCAATGCGTGCGACATCATGAATTCGGCCCGGGTGAGTATTCGTAAAGACCTTTGCAGAGCCCGCTCGCCGAGAGAGCTCTTCGAGATAGAGTCCGCGGCACTCCGGATCGAGTTTGGGGGGTAGCACCTCAAACATACTCGATGTGAGCAGGCCAGCGGATTGAAATGTTCGGCGAATCGCATTTTCCACGCTGGGATTTTCATAGCCGCGTTTGACCCCATTCAGGCCCGCCACCAAGCTTTCTATGGTCGTTTTGCCCGAGCGTGAGGGGCCCAGAATAAATAGAGAGATGGGGTGGTTGGGGTTGTAGGCTTGTGTTTTGATTTTGCCCGGATGCTTTTGTAGTTGAATGAGATTCAATCTTTGTGTTTCGGATAGCTCCTTTGCTTTGGGACCGACCTCCTTGAACATTGTTGCGTTGGCTTGGACCAGGCGTTCCCATGCCTCAGTGTGGCGTTGTTTTTTATCCAGGGCAGCCGCTGATACAAAGGCTAAGGACGTTTCGAATTCCGCTACCGGTTGTTTTTTGTCCCTTTTGAGGTGTTTGAGTCCCGCAAGCAAATCCACAGAAACAAATGAGCTCGGCAAATTATTCAGTTCAAAGAAAGTGCCCAGTGAGGGAAGGCCGCGCTTAATAAGGCTTTCGAAAATGGCTGCAGATTCAGCATATTCGCCGAGATGCGAGTGGCACATTCCCTGTCCAATGGCGGCGACGTCCAGTGAAGGATCTAGCTCGAAGGAGCGACGATAGGCGTCTCTCGCCAGCTCATATTCGCGCTCCTCGTAGTAGATTTCTCCCAGAGTCATAAGGATGTTCGGATCATTTTGATTGATTGCGGACGCCTGTTCCAACGTGTGGGCCGCCATCTCGCTGGCACCAAGCTCCAGGTACACGGCGGACAGGGCGGTCAATGCGCGCCAGCTGCGTGGATTAAGCATGGCAGCTCGGACCAAACACCCCAGCGCCTGTGGGTAGCGCTCTCGGTCCACATAAATGAGTCCAAGCGTGTAAAGAGCTCCAAAATAGTTTGGATAGCGGCCCACGAGCTTTTCGCAGATTGCCCCCGCTTTGTCCGACTGCCCCCTTAGGCGAAGAGCCTCGGCTTTTTCTAGCTGAGCGAAGGTGTCCAGTAGTGGATCGGTTGTTTTTTGCTGAATAGTGGCGCTGTTCATAGGATGCTCCTCTAGTTAAAGAGTGAATTCTGCATATTATTGTCAATTTGACAAACTATTTCTCTATGGTTAAAATAATAATTATAAGGAGTTGGTTTATGGAGATTAAAGAATTTAGAAGTAGGCTGAAGGAGATTCAAAACGATCTTGCTGATTATGTGAAGAATCCCAATCAGGTAGACGCCGAGGCAGAGAAGATTTACCAGCATCAGCGCTGGCTGGCTGGGTTGGTTAATGATCTAAAACTGGCACCCTGGGATCCACCCGAGCAGAAGGAGGCGAGTTCGATCGCAGCGGAGGCTCTGGAGGATCTGCAAGCAATTGCGCCACAGGAGGATGCAAAAAGTGCCCAGGTGGCACTCATTGAGATCGTCAGAGGGGTCTGCGAGATGGTGATCGATCCAACCAAGCGTGTAGGTGACCGAGTCGAGGGCAAAGACACAGATACACAGGCTGGATCTCAATAAAAAGTTGCACTATGCCACGGTTATAAAAAAACCCACTCACACACGTATGTGAGTGGGTTTTTGTATTTTTTGAAGTGTGGTAAATATCCACAATGTGTGGTATTTTAAAAATAAAAATTGACAATCTGTCAGTTTTCGTGCTAAGATAACCTTATGTTCAAAACAGTGCGACCGACTACTCACCGCGCCCAACAAAGGAAAAAGGATGTTAAAAGCGACTCAACTCTTCACTACAGCTCTTCTCTTAACCAGTGTCACCTTGATGGCCGGTGCCAAGAGCAGTAAAACCACCCCCGTTACCACAAACCCGTTTAAAGAGAGCGCCCTCTCTACTACTGAAGTGGTTCCTGCTAATGCTTATAGCGACGTTGCAACGATTAGCTTCAAGGACAACCACCACGGGTTTGAAATTAAGTTACCCGACGATTGGGAGCTGGAAGAAGGCTTTTCTGACGAACATCTTGATTTTGTGGTGGTTGGAGTGAGTCCCGATGAAGGCGCCGACGATCGTTTCATTGAAAATATGAACGTTCTTGTGGAAGAAGTAGGCAACAACGTCACTGTTGAAGAGTATTTTATGTGGAACCTCATCGGTCTTATCGAGGAGCTTCCTAAGTTTAAGATTCACGAAAAAGAAAATGTTGAAGTGAATGGGATCCAAATGGCTCGAGTGGTTTACTCGTGGGATCTCGATAACCAAAGAACGGCTACTTACCAGTATATCTTTGTCCGTGGT
>JBFIDQ010000284.1:0-3738 GCA_041603795.1 Chlamydiales bacterium | reverse complement strand
TTCGATCTCACCGACTCGCCAGAGTCTGCTGAGATCTCCACGCTACGCCAGGCGAGAAGTGAGGGGTGCTCATGGCAGCAATAATAACTTAACTGAGTACTAGTTCTTAGCAGCACCTACGCCAGAAACTGCAGGCTCGAGTTTTTCGGGCTTGTCGCCGCTCGATTGGAACCGCTTAATCAGACTCTTTGCCTGCTCGGGCACAGCGACTTTGTTGCCGTAAAGAATGTCGCGATTGGAGACTCCGCTTCCATACATCGCTTCGTTAGCCTCCTCATCGGGCCACAAACTGCCGCCCTCAATGGAAGCTCCCACGTACAAGCCACGTGCACGAGAATAGGCCAAAATGGAAATTTCAGGACCAATTTTCGCCTCCAGATCGGCTCCGCGCGGACCCGCAGCTGCAGATGCATCAATTCCAATACGCATTCGAGACTTATCCAAGATGTCGAGTCCGTTTTGGTTCCTGACCACGTACACCGTATCGATGCCCTGACCACCAATTTGGATTCCCGCGCTTCCCTCTCCCGACTTCAGAAAAGCTGGTGCGCTCCATTTCCCTGTTTCCTTGTCTCGAGCAAACGCAGCCCCGTGGCCACCTTTTGCGCCGAAGAAAAAGCCACCCTTGTATTGCGTTACGATGATGATTCCGACCGCATCGTCGAGAAAGTTGTCGGGTATCCGCGTTTCCAGATTCGATTGTTGTCGCTCGAACACTCGCTCGAGCTCACTTAGTCGCGAGTTCACGCGACTCTTTGAAATGGCCTCGAGTGGAGCGAAGAAAAACAGCCCTAACAGAAGCGAGACCAGCGGTTTGTAGTACATAAAACTACCTCCCTATCTCACACTCTCATAGTAACTTATGACAAATTGTTTGTCAAAAAACTCCTAATGTCTTGGAAACAATCTCGTACACATCCTTGGAAATGCCTTCCGCAGCCAAAAGGCGCTCTAGATGAGTCCTCATGAGCTCCTTGCGGCTCGGCTCCATCTTTGCAAAGTGTTTAAATGCCGTAGCTAGGCGTCCAGCCACGTTGTGATTGAAGCGATCGATCTCGAGAATTTTGTCAGCTAAGTACTCATAGCCTGAACCATCAGCGGCGTGAAAGCGGACCAAATTTCTGGTGAAGCAACCGATAAGGGCACGGATTTTATTTGGATTTTCCACGCTATACGAGGAATGCCTTTCGAGTTGCTTAACCACATCAAGCACATCCTCACGGCGAGAGCCTGCTTGAACCGTGAACCACTTATTCATCGTAAGAGGGTCCTCCCCCCAGCGCGTGAGGTAGTCAGTTAAGGCGTGCTGCGTCGCCTCTGATGGTTGATCACACAGAAGCTTAAGGGCAGCGAGTCGATCCGTCATATTCCCAGCCTTAGCATACTGCGTCTGGACGAGCGCAGCATATTTGCCCTCTGGAATTTTGGACAGGTACGACAGGCAGATATTTTTCAGGCGGCGTCTCCCCATTGCAGATGCGTCAATGGCCGTAGCGGGGTCGTCAGAAAGGCCCTCATACCATTTGAGAAAGAGCCCCTCGTGGCGCTCTGCAAGGGCAAGGACGAAGTTCTCTCGCGCACCATCCGCTGCATCAAAATCGGCCACGTCCATTTCTTCAATGAGCGCAGTCACGGTTGGAAGGATAAGTGTTTCTGCGCGCAGTGCCGGATCCAATGCGCCGTCACCTAAGACCTTACCGAAGGCGCTGAGCACCTCATCACTTGGGGGGTTACCACCCAACAGTGTGCGCTTGGCAAGACGCTGTCCTGCCTCGTATCGGTTAAATGGATCCTTATCGTGCATAAGAAGAAGACCTAGCTCCTCCTCGGTGTAAGGGTAACGAAGCTTTACGGGTGCACTGAAGTTACGTAGAAGGGAGGGAATTGGCTTCTCCTCAATTCCCTTAAATGTGAACGAGTGCTCACACTCGGTTACGGTCAGCACCTGCGTACTAAGAACCTCTTTTCCACTGCTACGATCATGCAATCCGATGCTTAATGGGAATGTGAAAGGTTTGTTCTCACCGCACTCCTGAGTCACATTGAGCGTGACCAGTTTTTCCTTCGAATCATACTCCATTGAAACCGCAACGTGCGGAGTGCCCGCCTGAGAATACCAGCGCTTAAACGCGCTGAAGTCGCGTCCAGACGACTCCGCCATGACGGCTATCCAGTCGTCACACGTCACCGCCTGCCCATCAAAACGTTCGAAATAGAGATCCGTTCCCTTGCGAAATCCCTCCTTGCCCAAGAAAGTGTGGAGCATGCGAATGATTTCGGCCCCCTTGGAGTAGACCGTTGCCGTGTAGAAGTTATTAATCTCGATGTAGCTTTTGGGCTGAATGGGATGCTTGTTTGGGCCCGCATCCTCGGGGAATTGGACATCTCTTAGGTAACGGACCGTATCGATTCGCTTTACCGGTCTTGAATTCATATCCGCCGAAAATTCCTCATCGCGGAAGACTGTGAGCCCCTCCTTCAGAGTCAACTGAAACCAATCGCGACACGTAATGCGGTTTCCCGTCCAGTTATGAAAGTACTCGTGAGCGACGACGCTCTCGATTCCTTCGAACTCCGCATCCGTAGCCGTTTCTGTGCTTGCAAGCACGTAGGCACTATTGAAGATGTTGAGGCTTTTGTTTTCCATCGCTCCAAAGTTAAAATCGTCCACAGCCACGATATGGAAAATATCTAGATCGTATTCCCTTCCATATACCTGTTCATCCCAACGCATCGATTTCTTAAGGGAGGTCATGGCGTGCCCGCATCGGTCCTCACTCCCCTTTTCCACGAAAATGCGCAAAGTGACTTTGCGTCCAGATTCCGTCATGAAGTGATCTTCGACAAGCGCAAGGTCTCCTGCCACCAGGGCAAAGAGATACGCAGGCTTGGGAAAAGGATCCTTCCAAATGACGCAAACCTGATCGTCTGATAACTTGTAATGTCCCACCTGATTGCCGTTAGAAAGCATTACAGGAAGCTCACTCTCTTTTCCCTTGATCGTTACCGTGAAACGGCTCAAAACATCAGGGCGATCGAGGAAGTAGGTGATTTTTCGAAAGCCATGCGCCTCGCACTGCGTGCAATAGATTCCCCGCGAGCGATAGAGTCCCTCGAGTGAGCGATTATGAGCGGGATCAATTTGCGTTTCGATTTCCAGAACAAAGCGATCCGGCGCATAGTCGATGGTTAGCGTCTCATCGGTTACCACATACTCCCCCGGAGTCAGAGGGCGGCCATCGATTTTCACAGAGAGCAGCGTAAGTCGTTCTCCGTTAAGAACAAGAGCATGCGTACCCTCCCGTTCTGGATTTCTGTGGATAGAGAGACTCGATTTCACGCGGGTGTGATGTTCCTCAATGGAGAAATGCAGCTGCGTTTCTGGAATCAAAAAGGCAGGCGGCAGGTAGTCCTTAAGTAAGATCGCCTTAGGTTGTTGGTTCTTCTTATTTGCTATCTGTGCGTCCATGAAACTCCCTCGTGTTGCAATCGATCACTATGCCACGAGCCTGATTTGTAGGAAATAGAAGGTGTAGTGTCACAGGGCAATCGCATTATGAGTATAATTTTAATAGGGAGCTCAAGAAGTTCGATATAAACCTTAAACGAGTCTCTCGCAGGAGCTTGTGAGTGATTTCATTTTTTTTCGACGCAAAGGCGCTGAGGCGCAAAGGTACGCAAAGAGGAGCGTTTGGTTATTAGCGCCCCAACACACTCCTTTGCGTACCTTTGCGCCTC
>JBFIDQ010000283.1:0-3739 GCA_041603795.1 Chlamydiales bacterium | reverse complement strand
GTTAGCCTATATCCTTCGCTACATGTCCAGTCACTAAATCCAAAATTTTTGAAAGAACTCTTTTTAGCAAGCCTGAAATGGAGGATGTTTTGCAAACAAAGCACATGTAATGGTAAAATTATTATTACAACATGGATAGTTTGCATTTTATGGGAATAGACGCACCTGGACCAGATCTACCGCCCGTTGGGCCTGAGATTCGCTTGGACAAAGTTGGGGGTAAGGCTGAAGTAGAGCTGGAGCGCGTAAAGGCGCCACCGCCGATCAAAATGGCTACGGCGCTTGATCTCGATGACGGCCACGAGTACCTCCTACCAGACAACGGGGGGATCGACAAGACCCTCAACGATGTTTTTATTCGCCTTAAACAACAGGGGTTTACAGATAGTCAGCTCGCAGAGGTTTCGGTTAAAGGAAGCGTTCGTAAGGGCGAAAATGGTCAAGCCCTGACCACGCTTTATGGCACAGGCGTCAAGGTATTGTCCCACATCCTCGACTATGAGATCCATATCCCAAATCACGAACCGATCAAATTCTCCGCAAATTTCGACTCCAATCAAACCGTTGGCGCCAATGATCAAATCACCAAGGAAAACATGGCGAGCTCCGTTGAACACCTCCACAAGTTTTTGGCTCGCAGCGTTTGGAAGGGCAACCGCCGCAATGGTACAGAGCTTCAAAAAATAGCAAATGAGAGCGAGTACACGGTGGCTGCTTTGGAACGAATGGCGTCAGTAGAAGAAGGAAAATTCTATTCGTCTCGCATTGAAGATGTCTACAGTGCCAATACGGCAACAATTCTAGGCGCTCTGAAGCCCAACCCAAGGGGTGGAAAAAACAAGGCTATTGTTAGGGCAGTAGGCAAACAACTACGTGCAACTTACGCCAGTGCCAAAACCCGCCGTTTTTCCTTTCAGGGGCGACAGGTGGCTGTTGATCCGGCAAAACGTGCTGTCTACTCAGTGAACGAAAAGTGGTTCGAGCGACAGCGGACAGTGGACATTGAGCATCTTTTGCTGGCCAACAGCGAACTTGCCGAGAGGCACATTATAGAGGAGGCTGTCGACTACGAACTACCTCAGGAAATACGAGACGCCCAGGACGAGTTTGCCGCGATTTCCGGCCCCGACCTTCGTCCCGACAAGCTGAAGGAAGCAGGAATATCGGTCCGTGACCTCGTTAAGGCACAGGGTGGCGATGCTGACGTGATCCGAGACGAAACAAAACTTGCCATGACCGAAAAACAGGCGGCCTTTGACGAGCTGCATATAAGCCTCAAAGCTCGCTTGGCAGCCGACCCGACGCTCTTAAAGCAGGTTGCTCTAAAGCCTCAACTAACCGCCGGAGCGCAAGAGATCCTGCGCATCAGCACAGAAATTACCAAATTACAGCACACCCAGAAGAGTCTCACTCTGGGACGGGACAAGCTTGATCGCCAAGTTAAGAGTTCCAACGAGGAGTGTGAGCGTTTACAAGGAGCTCTCGCCGATGCGCAAAAAGGGCAGAAGACGAAGTTTAAAGAGGATCTCAAAGCTGAATTGTCAAGAAATGACAACTTATCGGCTCTTTTCCACGCGCGAGAGGCCGAGTGCGAAAAATGTGCAGCCTCGATTGAAGAAGCTGAGGGAGCAAAGCGAATTGTCCAAACCGAGCTCAATCTACTCCGAGAATTCGAGATGCCGGAAGAAGATTTTCTCACTGAGTTCCAAGACGACATCGACAAACTGCGCCAACTGGAATATGAGATCCACTCTCACCACCAAGTAGTCGAGCAACTTGCAGATACCTCCACGCTCCTCAAACGAGCCGCCAGAGTTGGCAAGGGCATGGCAAACGAGGTCAAAGGTCCCCTGGGAATGGGGCCAAGAGCCGCCAATCAAGCGATCATCAAAAAACTGCAGCTTCCAAGCCTCGCCAGGCTGGAGCTTTCTCCCAGCAAAGGAATGCATTTCAATTGGAAAAGTGGCGATCTTGAGAGGAGGTTTGAAAAAGCCAAGGGAGACCCCAATAAAATAGAAATGCTACTTCTCGATGCCCGGCAACTAGAGGCGGGACTCAGCTCAGCAGTCCTAGGCGCCACCAAGATAGAAGCTGAGGGTGTAGTAGCTAGCAAACAAGAAATAGCTAACGAGTTAGGTAAGGTACGAACCTTCCTAGAGACCCACGCTCCCCCAAATCGCGACCTCAAACGATAGTCTATTCGCCTGAAAGGGCATACATTGCCAAAAAATCGCTATTTTTGTATTCTTAAGAGTACAGATATACACCAATAGTGTACTCTGCAAAACACAAACAGAGCCCTCTCGGATAGACGATGCTACAGGAATTGAGACACCTACACCAAGAGCTGATGGCTGCAGCGGACGCGAACATCAAGAGATTTTTGTATTCCAAGATTGCCTGGGACTCCCGAGCAATCTGCATTTATGGGGCTCGCGGTGTTGGCAAAACAACGCTTCTCTGCCAGTTTTTGTTGAAGAAATATGGGATGACAGCCCGCGCGTTGTATATCTCAGCGGACAACATCCATGTTCTATCTGGGGGGCTCCTGAACCTGGCGACCGAATTCTTTGCGATGGGGGGTGAAGCGCTCTTTATTGACGAGGTCCACAAGTACCCCAACTGGACCGTTGAGGTAAAGAACATCATCGACTCCTTCCCCAAGAAGCAGATCATCTTGTCTGGGAGCTCGGCGATGGAACTCCAAAAGGGAAAAGGAGACCTATCGCGCCGAGTGGTCTACTACGAGCTCCCTGGTCTATCCTTTCGCGAATACCTCATCTTTACGGCGGTCAAAGAACTCCAACCGGTCTCCCTCGACGAAGTCCTCACTAACTCCACCTCAGTGACCCAACAGCTTGCGGGGATCGCCATCTTGAAGCACTTTCAGGACTACCTTCGCTATGGCTACTACCCGTACTTCTTGGAAGATCAAAGGGTCTATTTTTCGAAGCTTAATAATGTGATCGAGAAGGTGATCACAGAGGACATCACAGCCTCAAAACAAATTAAGGCGACGACAACAGTTGTGCTTAAGAAACTTCTCTGGTTGATTGCCACGGCGAAATGTCTGGTTCCCAACATCGATAACATCAGTAGGGATCTAAAGGTCACCCGGCAGATCATCTACAGCTCCTTTGGGTATCTAGAGAAGGCCGGTCTGATTAACAATATTTACCCCGATGCGACTGGAATGAAACTGATTAGAAAGCCAGGCAAGAGCTACCTGGATAATAGCAATCTTCTCTACGCCATCAGCGGTACCCTTGCCTTCGAAGGTGACATCGGCTCAGTTAGAGAGACCTTTTTTGCGAATCAGGTGAGCGTTAACCATGTAGTGACAACCCATGAGCAGGCCGACTTTACGGTGGATCATACGCATGTACTCGAGGTGGGGGGACGGAACAAAAAGGAGCACCAGCTTAAGGGGCTATCTGACGCCTACCTTGCCATCGACGGCATACAGGTTGGCGTCGGACGAAGGATTCCCCTCTACCTCTTCGGATTTCTCTACTGATAGGGAGCCCTCAAGTCAATTGCATTGTATACGCATTGCAGGGCATTCGCATGATAACAATTATTTTACCGCGAAGAGCGCGAAGGAGCGAAGAAACCGCGAAGGAGGGGGCAAAATAGGATCAGATTAAGAGTTAATAAGCTCAAGTTTCACAAAAAAAGTTCTTGCCGAAGTTTAGGGGCGAAGTCCCGGCAGATGTTAGCCTAGGGCGTGAGCCCTAGG
>JBFIDQ010000282.1:0-3769 GCA_041603795.1 Chlamydiales bacterium | reverse complement strand
CCCCTTCGCCAAACTGTTTTTTGATGTGACTAACAGCAAGCTCAAGTGCTTGCTTCCTGGCGGAATCTTGCTGGCCCATTGGAGGCTCCTTCTCTTGTTAGAGGTCAAAGTGAGTCTACACGATACCAGAGCGGACTCCATTTGGTCAAAAAAGAGCCAACTTTGTCAGGCGTTGATCATGTGATTCGAAAGGGAGCGATTCTATTTGCTGCTCACGGAATCCAATTCCAATCGTAAGGGCATTTGGGTACTTGCTAAGAAGTTGGTCGTAGTACCCAGAGCCATAACCGAGGCGATGATTTTGTTGGTCAAATGCGATGGCGGGGACGAGAAACGTTGTGATTTCCTCAAGAGCAAGTCTTTGGCAGGTCGACGCTTTTGGCATAAGAAATCCAAACTTCGACGGCTCAAGCTGTTGTTTTATATCTGTTACAAGATAAACCGCGGGCTGGCCCTCTTTATACCCGGGTAAAGCCAGTCGATTTTCCTCAGCTAGACGTCTGTTGAGTGAGGAGAGGTCAAGTTCTCCCCTGAACGCGCAATAGCTAAGTGTGAGTCCCTCGCTTGTGATTGCGTTCGCTGCTACCGTAGCTTCACGGCGCCGTTCTTCAGTGATCGCAAAACGGGCCGCTAGAAAAGTCTCTCGCAGCCGCTTCTTGTTCATCGCACCGGTTGACCATCTTGATAGAGAATTTTTTGTAGAAAGATTCCGTTTTCGTCGAAGAGGAAAGCTTCTCCGTGACCATTCGTCACCTTAGAAGCTATCTCGCTCGCCCCCTTGCGGTGGTACTCACCGCGCACTAGGTGGTCGCTACTATACTCCTCAATGAGCATGAGGCTGCCGTCTCCGTACCACGCGCTGCTGATTCCTTCTCGCTGGTTCTGGCTCATCTCACGGCGGCTTTCTTGGGTGCCCGACGGGTACCAGCTGTTAACCTCACCATTGATGTTCCCTCTAACCCAATGAATGGAGAGCTTCCTCTTTCCTGACGGATAATAAAAAACTTCCTCCCCGTGCTTGCTCCCCTCGAGAACAGCATAGCGCCTTGCTATTTGGTCCTTGGCCTCAAATACGGTAACCTCACCCTCGGCTATGCCATTACGGTAGGTGTGGAGTTCCTGTAAGTAATCCTTTCCAAAAAGAGCGCGCTGTCCATTACCAGCCTCGATCGAAGCGACCTGTTCAGATGTTTTTGACCAGTAGGTTGCGTGGTTCAGCAAACCGTCATCATAGGTTTCGTCGGAGGCTATTTGGCTGTTCGACCAGTAGCGCAGGCTTTTTCCATGCGGAACACCGTGGTGGTAGTCGGTTTTTTGAAGTAGGGTCCCGTTAGGTAGGTAGACCATCACTGTGCCATCGGCTTCTCCCGACTGGTAGTTCATCTCCTTCCAGACCGCGCCACTCGAGTGGTAGTGGGTGGCTTTTCCGTGAAGAAGACCTTTGGCATACGTGATTTCCGCTTCGAGCTGCTTGTTTTCATTCCACGCCCTGTTGGTGCCGTCAAAAAGCCACGTTTGCTGAGCCTCGTCAGTAAGATCACCAATCCCACCAACCACAGCACCTTCGATTTTTGGAGACCCGTTGTTGTGCCACTCGCGGTAGATGCCTCGGGCGCGTGAATTCTCAGCTTCAAGATACTGGCGAATTTGTCCATTTGGGTGGTAGCTCGTGATTACAGCCTTGTTGTTGCCGCTCTTATCTGTACGATAAACTCGAAGTACCTTTTGATAGGTTTGTGGCTTTAGGTAGTCCACGGAGGCATATTTAGTAAGACGATGTGCGTCGGAAATGGATTCTGAAAATCCATTTTGGTCGATAATATTGACGCTCACCAACTTGTCGGAGTTTCCCCCTCGAGGGGCGCAGGCGGTAATCAAAAAAACGAGACTGGTGAGCAGGGCTCTCATGAAAATTCTCTCTTTAGAAGCTTCATAGATAAGCTCATCACTTCATGGTCGCCGACCACCGTCTTTCGCTCGATTTTGAAGTCGAGGACAAGCATTAAGGGGCGGCCTTCGGGAGGTTCAAAAGGGCCTACGGGGAGACCCTCAATGTGCGCGAGGAGTTGTTGGAGATCTTCTAGGTTGAGCTCTATGGAACGAACTAGAGTCTCTGGTGTTTCTTGTATGCCATCAAATCTTAGTACAGCGCCCTCTGTAAAGCGGATATGATTTTCTTGGCCGATAAGGAAGTCAAGCCGGGCGGCTACTTCCTCGTTGCTCCCCACCTCTTTCTCTTCCATAGCTTGCTCTAGCTTCTCAATTTCGGGCTTGAGAAACGTAAGAGATTCAAGATGCTTGTCGATATAGAAATGGTCGGCGTTGAGGTAGTGGGCGCGGATGCGGCGGTTGAGCGCCTGCTTACTTTGCTTCGCCAGCGCTGTTTCTTGAATCGTCTCTAGATGCATTTGCAGATCGTTAAGGCTGGCGCGGCGTCCATTGAGTTGAATAAGCACAAAAATAAGTGGCAGGAAGACGATTAGGCCAAAGTAGAGCAGAAGGCGGCTCAGTGGAATGTCACGCAACATGATTGGCCTCCGTGGAACCCCTGGAAAGGTAGGCGGTGCGGTCCTTTAGGAAGAAAACGGCCTTGTAACGTCCTTGGGACGAACTCCACTTGATATCGTTTCGTCCATCGATAAAGGAGTTTGGGGCGATGAGGGCGTCGTGGAACTCACGTGCGTGCCGTGGCGTTTCGCTGGTGAATTCAAACTCCACCCGCACCTGATGGCGCTGTCTCTTGTTGTTCGCTTCTGGTCGACGCGTCATCGTGTAGGACAGCGACTGAAGTTTGATGGAAGGTTTGCCATCCTCTAGTATTTCCTCGTGGGTAGCCAACCAGGCAAGGAGGTCGGCTACGCCAGGGAGGTTTGGTTGCAAGGGGAAGGTGTCGGCTCGACTCCTTAACTCCTCTTCCAAAAACGCTGCGCGCAGTTCGATATTTTCCGCAGAAAGCTCCTCCGTATTTTCTTCACCGTTCCTCTGGTACTCTTGATCGACCTGATCGGGCGTTTTATTGAGCGCCACAAGGAGGGCGTAGTAGTTGCTTTTCAAGGAGTGTTCCTTTCTATCTAGCCAACTATTTCCTGCCAAAAATATGGTGAGGGTCAGAATCAAAGAGAGCGCCAAAAAAGTGAGCGCTGGCTTTTTGTAGCGCCGAAAAGGGGAGGGGTAAGAGAGCTCTCCGCGACGTAAGTTAATGGGGTTTTTCGCTCCGTCGTGGAACGCGAGAGCTGTTCCGATCGCAACCGCATATTCCGCATCGGGAGCCTTTGTGGCGGGTAGGGCAATAGCTTTTGCCTGACCGGTCACCACCGCATTTTTCTCGATTTCTTTCTTTGTTCCCTTTTTAAGAGAAGTAATAGCCAGTTGGGTCCGCTGTTTGAGGTCCGTTGCATCGGCACCACAAGGAATGGCATGTGCGGCAATAACTTTTGTGCCGTCGGCGAGTAGTGCGGTGGAGTTCTCTGTGCCGACGTGAACAATAAGGCGTAGTTTTTCTGTGGGTGCCACGTGGTGGGCGTAGGCGGCGAGGGCTGAAGCTTGGCTCGTCACTCCTTCTGGATCGACGTCATAAGCGGCCAGAGCGTCGAGTTGTTGCTGCATGTGCTCTTTTCGAACTGAGAAGAGAGAAAGTTTGCTTTGTTCTTCTTGCAGCTCGAGGAGTTGCCAGTCGATAAGAGCCTCATCCAGGGGATAAGGAAGAAGAGGTTCTGCTTGAAACAAGACGATGGATGCTATTTTTGAAGGCGTCGATACAGGTAGGGTG
>JBFIDQ010000281.1:0-3769 GCA_041603795.1 Chlamydiales bacterium | reverse complement strand
GGCTCCCTCGGCTCCAACCCTTCTAGGGGGAGAAGATTCCTACGCGGCCCTCAGGGATTATGGAACCTATGTCACAACCCAGGTCTCCAGATTAAAGCAACATGAACTGCTCATGTCTGCGCTGAATCGTCTACCTCCAACGATAAAGGATCTATTCGTTGGCGAGGATGAAACCCTCCTTGATGCTGCTGTTGAGCTAGCTGAGACACTTACCGTACAGCAGGTACCTCGTACTCATCTTATCGCTCTCTCCCTTCGCCACAACAAGCCTGATGGCTTGGCTGAGATGATCAATAGCATCCTTACCGTCTATCTTGAGAAGTTGCAAGAAGAAGAGCAAGGCATGGATAACCGTCTTCTCACCTATCTAAAAAAAGAAAAAAAGAAGACAGAGAAGGAAATAGCGGAGCTGGAACACAACATTGGGACATTAGCCCTCGAACTTGGAGTAAGTTCCTTTGAGATGGCAGGTAGCCACGTCCAAAATAGACACCAAATTATACAAGAGCACTATCTAGAGGCCAAAACTAGGACGTTACAGGCGCAAAAGGCTGCAGACGGACTGGTCAAGAAGAGAGAAGTTCTGGAGAGCATGCCCATTGAACAGCTTGTTTTAGAGGAGCTGAATAGAAGCGGAGGTTATGAGGAAAATCGAACATTCGCAGAACGCACTGTTCAGCAGCTAAAAGCCTCACTGGAAACGCTCGCCGAAGATAACCCAACCTATCACAAAATCAGTTCGCGAATTGCGGAAGTTCAAAGTGAGTTTGATTCACTTGAAAAGAGTCTAGGCGAGGAGGCCGAGGAGTTAGTTAGGGGACGAATTATATTTCAGAACGAAAGGGAGTTGATTGAAGCCAACAACCAACTTGAGGTGTATGGCGCCATTACCCTCGACCTAGAAACAAAAATGCAAGAAGCATCCCAGGAACTGTTCATGCATTCTCAAAAGATAATGCAAGGCTTGAGAATGTCTGAAGTACTTAACATCCGTCAAGCCTTAGAACAGTCACTTGAACAACGGGTTTATCGTTTGACGGTGGAAGGAAAGGCGCCAGGTCGAACGACAATAGAAGGAATTGCTCGCGCCATCAGCCATAGCAATATGAAGAAGATTGCTCTCATCTCTGTTTTTGGATCCTTCTTTTTATCAATTGGCTTATCTCTATTGGGAACCGTCTTCCATAACACTGTCAATAGCAAAACAGATGCCACCAATGCCGTTGGGTCTCCTCCTTCTTGGCCCATTCCCTACGAAGGTAAGAGGAAAGATCGGCTTGCCACCTGCTTTTCCAAAACGACACTTGAAGATCCTGAATGCACAGCCTCTAAGTCCATTCAGAGCCTTGCCGTAAAACTTGACAAGGATCGAAGGAACAACAATTCCTCCGTTGCTCTTTTTACAGGAGTCGGACGCAAAGCGGGCACAACCCGAATTGTCCTCAACTGTGCTCATGCGATGCGACAGACGTGTAACCGGGTTCTGATTATTGATTTGAATCGACAAAACCCAGCGCTCGCCACCTTCGCTATAGATAGAACCTCCGCATCCAAAAGCGGGTTAAAAGGGGTCGCCTACGACCCCGAACGTCAGGTCGACATTCTAGCCAATGGTGATGGTTTTGACTCCTTGCAAATGAGCCGGCAAGAAATTTTAACAACCCTAAAGAAAGCCAAAGATGAGTACGACTTCGTACTCATCGATTCAGCACCGTTACACAGCTCTGATCTCACGGAGTTCCTATCCGCTCAATGTGACGTAGTAGTGCCCATAGTTTGTGGCAACTACTCAAAATATAGAGAATCTTACGAAGCCATCCAGATTTTGTTGCGGGGACAAGTTTTGGCCATAGCGCCGGTCCTCAACTGGCGTTTTCCTTCTGATCGAGCAGCCAAACGCAACCGCCTTAGGTATCTACCTAGATGGCTACGGCGCTTCATCTTGCGTCGCCGAGTACGCAAGCAAGAAAAGCTTAGGAGGCGTGAACTGGAGCCCGCTGAGGAGCCGTTGGACCAAGAGCAGGAATCGTAGGCCAGGTGGGATAGAAAAAGGGAACAGCGTATGCCAATTACTCCTCTTTTCACTGTCTATGTCGCGATGGCCCTTTTTCCTCTTGCTGTCATGTTCCTGTTCCAGCGACTACCTCCCTTAAGAGCGTGCTTCATAGGGTTTCTGTTGGGAGCCTGTTTTCTGCCCGAATATTCGATCACATTGATTGGCCTACCCGAAATTTCTAAACGACTTGTCACTGGTGTAGGTGTACTGCTGGCGGTAATCGTATGTGACAAGCAGTCTCTTTTGCGCTACCGCTTCCACCCCATAGACCTTGCGCTTCTTGCATACCTTGCTGTGGTCTTTATCTCACCGGTTATTAATGACCTTGGCGTCTATCGAGCCTGCTCAAACTTGTTCATCCATTTAACTCAATTTGGCATTCCATTCTTCCTTGGCCGAGTATACATCCAGAAAGAAGAAGATGCCCTTCAGGTAGCAAAAGACCTCGCCCTTGTTGGTCTAATCTATTGTCCTCTCTATCTTTGGGAAGTGCGGATGAGCCCCCAACTTCATACACAGCTGTATGGTTACTTTCCTCATAGCTTTGCACAGCAGATGCGCGACGGGGGGTTCAGAGCAGTCCTCTTCATGGGGCATGGCATTATCACAGCGAACTTCATGATGATTACGGCTCTTTCGGCGCTTCTGCTCTGGAAGAAATCCCCAATCACCCATATTGGGACTATTCCAGTCCAATTCGTCTTCTTTCTACTTCTAATTTGCGTTCTCCTTTCTAAAACGGTGGGAACCTATGCTCTCCTAGCAATAGGCATTACTGGCATTTATCTTGGCCTAAAACTCGGGGCTCGCCTAGCTTTGACTGCTCTTGCTCTCTCGATTCCCTGCTATATCTTATTCCGAATTTTGACCCCTTGGAATGGCGAGGGGTTAGTAGCGCTAGTGTCTGAAATGGCTAGTAGTCAACGAGCCCACTCATTGATGACTCGAATTACGAACGAAAATGCCTTTAAAAATGTCATTGCACTTCGCCATTGGTTTGGATGGGGTTCAACTGAATGGCGCGGCTATTGGAGCACGTCTGACAACGGCATTGTCGACAGTATTTGGATTTTATACTACGGCGTGCGTGGTTTTTTTGGCCTCATCACCTATCTGAGCGTGACCCTTTTGCCAGCACTTTTGACCACACGCTACTTTACTAAAAGCCACTTCAACAATGGTGCTAGCGCCGGAGTGCGTGTTCTATCCATAGTGGTAGTACTTCATGGAATCAACAACCTCTTTAATGCTGACCTCACACCGTTTTTTGCGGTAATCTCCGGAGGCCTCGCTAATTTCGTTTGGGCTCCCGCATCTTCTCTAGCTGCTTCCCCTGTAGAAGCAGACGTCCCATTGGAGGCCATCCCTCACTCCCCTCGCTTAGTTTAGTCATCCCTTGAAAACCTAAAGCAAGAAAAGCTACGAAGACGGGGGCAGCAAAAGAGAAAGAGAAGAGTAGAGACAGTGTCACCCAAAACGTGAGGGCCACTCCCATTACAAGCTGCCCAACGCGACTTCCTAAAAGAGGTCCCAGCCAACGTTCTACTGTGCGACTCGACGTCTGATAAGCAAAATACTCCTCCTGCATCTCACTCATTCCTTGGGGAAGAATACAGTGCACCAGCTCGTGAGCCACCATAGTTACGACTCGAACACGGGGCTTCATCCGATAGATCCAAATGAAAGGAAAGGGAAAGGGTCTTAAAGGCATCG
>JBFIDQ010000280.1:0-3782 GCA_041603795.1 Chlamydiales bacterium | reverse complement strand
GCGCGCTCCAATCCTAATTTAAGAGCTTGACGGGGCACTAGTTGCCGGCAATTTCCTTTACAAGAAGCTGTGTGAGACATAACGTCAGCTTTTGGTCGAATTTTAAGGAGCCATAATGCCAACACTTATACAAGTTGACGCAAGAACTGCATCCACCTCACCAGCGAATCCGCCCGCTACTGGAAAGATGGGTGCCTATAAGGTCACTCGTGTTCAGCCGGACAAAGCAAAAGACAAAGATGGAGCTTCCTGCTTCCTGGTGTTTTTTGCTGCCATTGGGGTGCTGTTTTGCTGTGGGTGTTTGGAATCGAACAATAGGAATGGTTACAGGCACTAGTCCTTAACAAAATCTGTGCACCGCGCTCCATAGGGGACAAATGACGACGCCACTACAGCCGTGTTCGTTTTATCAGCGACAGCACGTTCCGGTTACACTCGTTAATGAAGATGAGTTTGAGTTTGTCTGTAGTCACGCAGTCAATTGCATAGAAGAGGCAGCCTCTAAAGAGCCATTTAGACCAAGAGAATTTCTTTTGGCCAACCGAGCGTGTCTTGTAACTCGTTTCGGCAATCGTTCTGTGGAGCTGAGCGTTGATCTGATTGAGAACATCTTCGCCACGCAAGGGTTTGAATCGGAGTACACCGCCGTGTTCGCCGAGCGCCAACTGATCATAAAGCGGCGGCAAAAGCTTCTAAAAGGCACAAAAACGTTTCAATTTCTGGTGAATTCCAAGACGGGGGATCACTACGGAAACGACTCCTCAATGCTTCTCCGTGCCAAAAGCACGGTGCTCGTCGTCGCAACCCCATTGGCAATGTTAGCACGTCTTTCTCACGACGTTTGTCGACAACCTACCCAAATTCCAAGAACAATAGGGTATTCGGCAGCTATGACGGTGTCGGCCGTCGGCGGCATTTTGTTCCCGCGACTGGGTAGAGAGGCCTACGGCTACTTAGAGCGGCAATACAGAAGGCAGCCTACTATTGAAAGTCGTGACTGCAGAGGAGGCTATTACCTCGCCATGTGTTTTCAGCCTATTTCAAACGCATCCATTCGTAAGGAAGGGCTCTCTCCTCTCTACGGTGGCTATCACAATTACAAGCTGAATAAGTATCTACAGCGAAACGGGTATCGGGCCTTCTATGCTACGCCAAGACAGCAGGAAACCTTTGCTTCGCGCTACATCAAGCAACTACAAGCTATTCAACTCCCCCCCTCCTCGTCCCTAAACTGGGGAACTAGGCAACGGGTTGCCGCGTCGCAGAACGCCTCTAAGCACTACTTTGTTTTTAAAAGTAGCTTGTGGGCGGCGATTCGAGATCACCGGATTATTCCTGCGCGGAATGCGGCTTCGCCGAAGGCGATGGAGATCTACGCCGCATCACAAAGGTACCCGTGTGAACTTGAGGCTAACGAGAGTAGTGTTCGCACTCTGAGAAGGCGCTTCAGTTTAGATCCTAAGGGCGGAATGTGTTTTGGGATGAGTCTCGATTTCATTAGCATGTGCCTTCAACCCAAGCCGGGGCAGGCCTTGCCCACCTATGAGGAGCTGCTGGTTGGCGTCGCCGGGAATTTTATTGATGGCGCACCCCCGGAAAGTGTGTTCTTGCAAACTTGGTTTCAAAAATCCAGAACGGATTTTGCCAAAGCAAAGGTAGCAAAGGCAATTGGACTTCTCTGCAAGTCCGTGGAAAGCGTTGCTAAGAAAGGAATCTATCTACTCTCCATGCAAAATCTACGTGGAAGTAGGGCACATTCCTTGTCTCTTGTCTGGGTAAGTGAGGACGAGATCTACTTATTTGATCCAAATTTTGGGTTGGCGCGATTTGCCTCAAATATTGAGGTGAAAAAGGTTATGGATCTGATGACGAGGACTTATGATCGGATTTTTGCCTATCAAATGACTCCATTGCCAGAGGCGCTTGACGCCTCCCACTTTGAGCGAAAGAGCAATCCTTAATCGTCTTCCGGGTACTCCATATTGATTTCTTCCAGCATAGGCCCCAAGAAGTCCTTGTACTTATCCGCTTGTCCAACAGATGACTTGTAAATGGGCTGAGCTACCTGGTGATAGGAAGGCGTCATTACGGTCCGCTTGTTCTTATAAAACTCGAGACACTTGTCATCCCAGGGAAGTCCGATGAATTCGATAATCTGACGCGTGATTTCCTCGGGTTTGTCGACCAGATCCTCATAGCGAAAGTCAAGAATAGGCATCGGCAGGATCTTCATCCAGTGCTCCATGAGTCGCTCATGTTGCCGCCAAATGAATCCGATATTCTTGAGTTCAGACGTGTACGAGTAGGCGTCCAAATTGAATCCATTCATATAGATCGAGAGCGCGCAATCGACTGCACGTCGACGAATATGGATGATCTTGGCGTTGGGTAGCGTCATATACATGAGCGGCACGTTTTTGTAGTTCTCCAGGTTCTTATTGACCACCCTTTGAGAGCCCTCGCCGCTACGCGCTTTTAGGGAATCGACATAGTTTTTGGCGAATCGATTGAGGTGATCGACGGTAAGGTCGTTGAGGCTAGAAGGGTAGGGCTTTTCACTGTTTGTGATGGTCGGGATGTTGAATCGGAAGGTGTCCAAATTGTCGATCTCTCCCGCTCCATAAGCCAAAGGGTGAGCATCCATTATTGTATCAAGAAGTGTTGTTCCGGAGCGAGGCATCGCTGCCACAAAGACGGGCATGTCAAACGTGTTTGTCGCCCGGGGAAGATTTTCCACCACTTCTTTTGTGAAGTAGTTCTTTAGATCATTAACCTGACTCAAAACGAGTTCTCGATCAAAGGGTTTTGCTCCGATGGTATTTGCTACTGTGAGCGCCGCCATAGCTTTAGTTGCGTCTCCAAGCTTGTCCCAAGCCTTGCCACACGTGTACCCCGCATTGATACGCGCACCTGGGTTGAGGCGTCCGTTGTAGACGTAAGGCTCCGTGTACTTCACTGCCTCCTCGTACTTCTTGTCGTGCAGCGCAATGGTGCCCATCGTGAGATCGAGTTCGGGGTGCTTCACTCCCGCCTCAACCAGGTCATTTACGGCCTTCCGCGCGTCATCATATTGGGTCATACGTTCGAGGACACTGGCACGTTTGATCCGTGCCTGGACGTGAGTTGGGTTGAGTTCAAGGCACTTGTCGAGTGCCTCCATGGCTTCCTTGGATTTTCCAGTCGGCGCATAGAGCTGTCCCTTAAGGTAGTAGAAAAATGCTCGCTCCGGATAGCGCTCGATGAATTCATCGCAATGTTGGACTGCATGCTCGATAAGGCCATTGTCCGATAGGATATCAATCAACTTAGAGTGAGCGTCAAAATTTAGGCCGTCACGCGTAATCAGAGTCCGCAGCAATTGGACGGCGAGGACCTCATCCTTCTGGGTCATGGCGTCCATGATTTTATTCTCTAACTCCCTAACGCTTAAGAAAGTATCAGGTGTGAGCGAGAGAGCGCTCATCTGATTTTGCTTCTGCTTCTGCTTGATCTTTTTCATTTCAATTTCTCTCTGGCGTCGTGGGTTCCGCTCTCAAGCGTAACAAATAATAATTTAAAATTGAAGTGTAAAATGGAGGTGGTGACACTACCAGGGCAATTGAATTATATAAATAAATCCAATATCAGCCGTAAGCACCTACGAATATGCCTTAAGCGATTCTCTCTCAGGAGCTTGTGAGTGATTTCATTTTTTTTCGACGCAAAGGCGCTGAGGCGCAAAGGTACGCAAAGGAGTGTGTTGGGGCGCTAATAACCAAACGCTCCTCTTTGCGTACCTTTGC
>JBFIDQ010000279.1:0-3790 GCA_041603795.1 Chlamydiales bacterium | reverse complement strand
GTGGTCTATGGTGGACAGGGTAGTTTTTCTGAGGACGAGGAAATTCTTCTTCGCAACAAGCAACTTGGATTTTATCACACGAGTAAACTCTGCGCCGAGGCCGTCGCTGAGAACTATGCTGAGCTACTTGATGTACAGATTCTCCGTTTCTTTTTCGTCTACGGACCGAATCAAAACAAGACGATGCTCATTCCGCGCCTTATCGAATCAGTTAGTGAGGGGCGTCCAATCACCTTAGAGGGTAAGGACGGCATTCATATCAACCCGGTATACGTGGCAGATGCTGTGAAAGCGATCACCGAGGCGTTACAGCTGTCAGGAAGTCACAAGATTAACGTGGCAGGTCCACAGGTCTTGAGCCTCCGTGAAATTGGTGAAGCGATTGGTGAGCAGGTGGGTCGTCGCCCTGTATTTCAGGTCAATGCTAGTGAAGGGGAGAAAAAGATGGTGGGTGCCATTGATCGTATGTCGGAACTTCTTGGTGAGCCGGAAACATCCGTTGCGGAAGGTCTTGCGAATTGCGTTGAGAGCTGTGTCGAAGCATGAAGGTAGCTCTTTTTGGGGATGCAGTAGGAATTCCACAGACCTTGAAAGCGATTCCTCAGAAAAATATCTGTGCAATCGTGGCGTCCTCTATTCGACCGAATAGCCATCAGGAACTTCAAAGGCTGGCTAGCGACCTTAGCGTTCCTTTTCTCGTGCAGCCTCGGAAGAAGGATGGGGACTACCTGGACTTCGTCCCACAGCTTGCAGCTACTCAGCCGGAAATGCTTCTTTGTAACTCCTATTCGCTTTTGATTCGCGAGGAACTGCGTCGGCTGGTCGAAGGTCACGCCATCAATGTTCACGGCGCTCTTCTTCCGAGGAATCGTGGATGCAATCCGATTCAATGGGCCATAATTAAGGGCGAAACGGAATTCGGGGTGACGATGCATCTGATGGATGACTCTTTCGATACAGGCGACATCATTGCGCAGCGGGGATTTCCCATTGGCCCTGACATGACTTGGGTGGAGGTGCGTAATCGCCTTTGGGTGGAAAGTGAGCTTCTCCTGAAGGATATGGTACCACTGCTGTTGGGTGGACACTATCCACGCATGCCGCAGTCGAAAAGCGAAGGCACCACCAATCCACGACTTACACCCGATTGCCCTCGAATCGACTTCACAACCATGTCTGACCGCGATGTCTATAATCTTATCCGAGCACAGGTTGCACCGCTTGCTGGTGCTTATGTGGAACTAGACAGCGGCCGTATTCATATACCGGGTATGATCTCGATGGAGGCCGTCGCCAAACTAAGGGGAAAGTATGCCCATGCGTACAGCCATACATCAACCTAATTTTTTCCCTTGGCTTGGGTACTTTCACCGCATCCAAGAAGTGGATCAATTCATCTTCTTCGATCATGTCGCGCTACCCGGTGGACGCACCATCGTACAGCGTGTAAAAATACTCGCTCCACAGGGGCCGACGTGGCTCACGATGCCTATTGAAAAGAGTGGACTGCATGGACAGCGCCTCTGTGAGGCGCGCATGCGTGATTCAGAGGTGAGTTTCAGCACTCTTTTCAATAAGTTGCGCAATTACTACGTGCGTGCACCATTCACTCGACAGGTGCTACCGTTTCTTGAAACTCTAAAGCCACGGACGCAGTTTCTTGGGGCGTACAATCGCTTTGTTATCGAAGCGATCTCTCGCGAGATTGGACTAAATACCACCTTTCTTGTCTCTTCCGAGAAACCTGAGCTACTCGCAAGTGAGGCGCTAAAAACGGAGATGATTCTTGAAACTTGCGCCTCTTTTGAGGTGACCGATTACCTCAGCGGCAAGGGGTGCCTCGAGTTCCTAGAGGTCGATGCGTTTGCAGGCCAGGGCATTCACCTCGCATTTCAGGAGTTTCACCCTCCCAATTACGACCAAAGGACTCCAGAGTTTGTGGGCGGACTCTCCATCCTCGATGCTCTTTTTCACCTAGGATTTGAGGGAACAGCGGAACTCTTGCAGTCGGCGTCCACTGTTGCCGCATTATCATAAGAGGCAGTATGCTGGTTCCTCAAGGAGCATTGCAATTTTGATGCGTTTCATCCGTCTGACACTCGAAGTTCTCTTTGAGCTCATTGCACTTCCTTTTCTTGCCGCGCTGTCAGTAATGGCCCGCTTGAGCCCTAAGAAAATCGACGTGGGTTTGGGTCCGGAGCCGCTAATCAATAACGTCTACCATAAACGTGCTCTGGAGCAACGTGGTTGGTCGGCGGAAACCTTTGTCCACGAGGTCTACCACATCACTCAGGAGTTCGATGTCCGCGGCGACCTATGGTTGGGTGGAAAACTTCGCAATCTGCGCCTCATCGTTCTCTATGTCCGTGCCATTTTCCGCTATCGTTGCCTCTATTTTTACTTTCATGGCGGTGCGCTCGGATTCACTCGCATCCTTTGGCTTTTTGAACCTCTGCTGTTGCGCGTTTCGGGAGTGAAGAGTCTGGTTATGCCTTACGGGAGTGATGTTCAGGATCTTCTCCGCACTCCAAATCTGGCCTTTCGTCACGTTACGTGTAGTCAGTATCCCGGCGCCCGTTGGCGTCGCAAGATTATTGATCTGAAGATCGACTTATGGACTCTTTTTGCAAATCATATCATTGGGGGATGTGATTGGGTTGACTACATGTACCACTGGGACACGCTCATGCCGGCGCATTTTTCCATTGATGTGAGCCAGTGGGAGGTGTCGCCCGCTCCGGAACGTGACACCATTAAGGTACTTCATGCACCGAATCATAGGCTCATAAAAGGAACCGATTTTTTTGTTCGTGCTGTTGAGGAACTCGCCGAGGAGGGACTGCCCGTAGAACTTGTGCTCGTAGAAAAAGTTTCGAACAGTGAGGTCAAGCGACTCATGCGGGACGCGGATATTATTGCGGACCAGCTCATCATTGGCTGGTATGCGATGTTCGCACTGGAGGCCATGGCGATGGGCAAACCCGTTCTTTGTTACCTTCGCGACGACCTACTTGAGCTCTATCGCACGGCGGGCGTGCTCGATATGGAGGAGCATCCTATTGTTTCAGTTACGCCATTTACTGTGAAAGAAAGGCTCCGCGGACTCATTAGAGACAGATCTGCCCTCAAGGAATTGGGGATGCGGTCCCGTCAATACGTGGAGCGCTATCATTCGACCGAATCCGTGGGCGGCGTATTTGATGAAATCAATAAAACGTTGCTAGGAACCAAATGAGCCGCTACTTTCCTGTAATCAATGGCATCTTATTCTATATCGGATGGTTCATCTGCGCCCTTGGAGCAGCTCGAGGCGACGGTTTAAGTGGGCCCCTATTTGTCATCGCCGTCGTCATTTTTCATCTCTTTGTTTTTCGTAGTGCCAAGGAACTATTGCTTCTTGCTAAGGTGTCGCTAGCCGGACTCCTTATTGAGACAGCATTTCTTCACGCAGGGGTCTTTATTTACGAGTCGCCAAACAGCTTGCCGCTGGCTCCCTGGTGGATTGTGGCTCTCTACACCTTACTTGGCACATCTCTAAGCGGCTCACTCATTTGGCTAAGAAGAGTGCCCGCGTGGAGCTCTATACTAGGCGCGGTGGGTGGCACATTTTGCTACGTGTGTGGAGTGAAAATGGGCTCCATCCACTACGGCTACCCATGGTGGCTCTGCTGGAGCATCACCGGAGTTATCTGGGGAATAATGATGCCTATCTATTGTCGATGGGCCGCGTATTCCGAGTGATGGATCTGACGGAACTTGCAGCGGCCGAATTCCACGTGGCTGCCGCCAC